>NZ_JBSGXP010000220.1:0-9563 GCF_053610105.1 Kitasatospora sp. NPDC054939
GAGGGAGACGCGGGCTGCGGGGGAAGCGGTGGTTGCCATGACCATCACGCTAGGCGCTGCACGGCGGCCGGGGCTTCTCGATTCCTGACCGGTCTCACCGCGTCGGCGGGACTCCGGTTCGCGGGCGTCGGGGGCCGGGTGCCGGGTGCCGGGGGCCGGGCGTCGGGCGGCGGGGTGTGCATTGCGGAGGCGCGGTGCCGCGGAGGGGGCGCGGCGGGTGACGGGCTGTGTGATCATGGTTGGGGTGCCGCTGCGGGGAGCAGTGGGGTGAGGAAGGAACGGTTCCAACCTCGGTGCGGCCACGAGCTGGTGACGGCGTGTGACGGTGGCGTGGTCCCCCGGGCCGGTCCGAGTCTTGGCGTCGGACGCCGCGTCCCTTCCTGATCCGGCGGTCCGACAGCCGTGTTCGGCTCGGTGCGACGCGCCCGGGGTGCGCCGTCCGCCCAAAGAAGCGATCTTGTGGGTCGATCCCTCTTGCAGCCACTATGCCTGATGTACTACAACTGTAGTCCTAAGCGCGGCGACCGCCGCCGACAGGGACGGGGACACTCTTGCGATTCAGCACCATCGGCACCGCACTGCTCACCGACGACACCGCCGCGAGCAGCCGGTTCTACATCGACCACTTCGGCTTCAAGCTGGTGGTCGACCTGGGCTGGTACGTCAGCCTGCACCACGACGAGCACCCCCACTACGTGATCGACCTCGTGCAGCGCGGCCACGCGTCGATGCCCGAGGGCTTCCGCGCCCAGGAGACCGGCGGGCTGTGCCTGGCGTTCGTGGTCGAGGACGCCACGGCCGAGGAGGCCGCGATGCGCGAGGCGGGGGTGGGGATCGCCGAGCCGCTGCGCGACGAGCCGTGGGGGCAGCGCCGGTTCAACGTGTGGAGCCCGGAGGGCGTCCTCGTCGAGGTCCTCCAGAGTATCGACCCCGACCCGGAGTGGGTCGCCACGCAGATCGCCGCCCAGGCCTCGTAACGGCCACCTCGGGGCGCCCGGCTCCCGGCCCGGCGCCCCGCCCCGGCGCCAGGGGGTGCCGTGCGGCGTCCCGACTGCGCTGCCGGTGCCGGGCGGTGGTGGTGCTAGGCCGACGGGCTCAACGCGGACGCTGGACCTCCCGGACACGGCCACCGCCGGGCCGAGCGGCAGCGGCTCGCGCAGCGGAGGGCGGGGAGGCCGCGTTCCTGCAGCCGGTCCGTGAGTTCGCTCAGGAAGCGGGACCTGCCCACACCTGCCTCACCCTCGACCCGGAGGACGGCCGGTCCCCGTTCGAGGGCCGCCAGGGCGGTGTGCGGCTCGTCCTGCCGGCCGACGAACGCGAATCCGAACCGGTCGGAGCGGATGCTGTCCGAGGGGGTCGTCCTGCTGCACTACTTCTCTGTCCCGCCGAGTCCCGTCGACTCTGCCGACTCCTGCCGAGTCCCGCCGACCCGGGAGCGCCGCACCGACCGCGGCGGAGCGGCACCGGTAGCCGGCCTGGCCGGCGGGCCTGCTCCGATTCCACGCCAGCCGCTCCGCCCCGGCGGGGCTGTACGGCGGTGGAGGGCGGCGCGGCACCGGCCGGTCGGGGAGCGGCGCCAGGCGGCGGTAGCCCCGTGGTCGGGGTTCCGGTCAGCGGGGCAGGCCGGCGGAGTCCAGCAGGGCGTGCAGACGCGCGGCGGGGAGTCCGGGGTTGGCCGCGGCACCTTGCGCTGTCGCCGGGTCCTGGAGGAGTCCGTCCAGGGCGTCCCGGCGGATGAGGGGGTTGGCTGCGGCGGTCCGGCGGACGAGTTCGTCCGGGTCGGTCAGCTGCTGCAGGGGGGCCTGCCCGGTCGGATCGGCGGCCGCCAGTGCCCGGACCTCGGGGTCCGGGTGGTCGAGGAGGTGGGCCAGGCCGGTCCGCGGGAGCGTGGGCCCCGTCAGCAGGTGGGGGCGTTGCTGTGGGCGGGCGACGAAGGCCGCGAGGACGGTTTCGGCCGGGGCCAGCGGGTGCCAGGAGGCCAGCCGGTGGCGCACCTCGTCGTCCGGGTCGGCGGCCAGCCGCGCCACCAGGTCGGCGGGCAGGGCGGTGCACTTGGCGGCAGCCCTCCGCAGCACTGCTTCCTCGGACACCGCGCAGGCCCGGTACCAGGCCAGGTCCGGCTCCTCGTAGGGCTCCAGGATCGGGCAGAGGCATTCGACGGGGCCCTCGCCCATCTCATGGTCGACGGCCTCGCACTGCGCCCGGGTACGCGGCAGCGGCTGCACCCGGGCCCGGGTGCGCACCTGCTCGTCGGGGTCCGCGGCGAGTTCCGCCCACACCACGGGAGTGAGATCGGCCCGGGCGGCAACGCGTCTGCGGACCCTGGGGTCCGCGTCGCGGGCCAGCCGGGCGACGGCGTCGGCAGGCGTGTAGGGGTTGCCGGCGATCGACCACCGGCACTCCGGATCGGCGAGGCTCGCCGCGACGACGGAGTCCGACAGTGCGCGGTTGTTGAGGATGTCCCAGCGGCGGTGGCCGATGTCGGGGAGTTCGGCCTCCATCGCCGCCGGGTCCTCCTCCCGCACGTGGAGCTCGGCGAGGGCCCGGATCCTCGGGTGGGGGTCCGACAGCAGCGCCTCCCGCTGCTCGGGGGTGAGCCGGTGCCACAGCTGCACCGAGCGGGTCCGCAGCGCGGGGTGCTCGTGCCCGATCGTCCGGTACCAGAAGGAGCGGGGTACCTGGAGGGAGGACAGCAGCTCCGACGCGATCTCGTCGGCCGTCAGCACCTCGGGCTCGCCACCGTTCTCGGCGGTCAGCAGGGCGATGACGACGTCTTCGGGCAACGGCACGGGCCGGCGCGGGCTCGGCCGGGGTCCCTGGGCGAGGGTCGCACGGACCAGGCTGTGGCGATCGCCGACCAACCGGCCGCGCTGGGCCGGCGGGACGTGGGGGTTGCGGGCGAACGACCGGCGGACCTTCACCTCCGGGTGCGCGACCACCGCGTCCATGACCTCGTGGGGAAGGGGACGCTCCTCGCACAGGATCCGGCGGGCCTCCCCGGCGGCCGGATCCAGCAGCCGCAGCAGGACGTCGGCCGGGGCTCCCGTGTTGGCCGCGACGCCGCGCAGCCACAGGTCGGCGAGGACGGACGGTGGAGTGATCATCCGGTCATCATGTCAGTTGTGGCCGGTCGGTGGCCGACTGGCAGCCCGCCGCCAACTGCGCCGCCCCACCCCGGGGAATTCCGGTGTCCGTTGCCTCCGATCCCCTCGGGTGGTCCGGTCCGGGCAGGGCCTCGTGGCAACTCGCCGACTGTCTGCGTCAACAGGCTTTCCACGAGGCCCTGCCCGGATTCCTCCTACGCTCCCGCCGCCGCCGAGTGCGGCAGTTGCTGCGACGTGCCGGACCAGCCGGCGCGGAACAGGTCGGTGCGCCCGCCGCTCCGGGCGCCCGGGGACTCCGAGTCCGCCGTGGCCTCGACGGGACCGGGTCCGTGGACGGTGATCTCGAAGTCCCGGTGCGACTTGGCGTCCAGGGCCAGCGGCAGACGAATGCGCCCGGCCGCGACCATGCGGCGCACCGCCGTGCGGCTGAGCCCGAGCCCCAGCATGAGCAGCCGCTCCACGCGCACCGGCGCGGGCAGCTCGAAGCCGACCAGGACCCGCATTGGTGCCGGGTCGTCGAGGGCGTGGAGTGGCGTGCGATTCTCCAGCCGCCAGGTACCCGTCCAGTCGAGGCGGTACCCGCACGCCGTGGCGAGCGACGCACTCATCGTCAGCTCCCGGACCACGGCCGGGTCATTGGTCTCGTACGCCACCAGGCGGGCGGGCTCCAGCGACGAGACGTGGACGCGTTCGTGGACGGGCACCTTCGAGGTTCGGTCGCACGAGGCGCAGCTCAGGAGCAGCCAGACGTCGAGGAGCTTGCCGCTGGCGTTGACGCGGATCTTGCCCGAGGGGCGGTGGCGGGTGCCGGAGCAGTCCGGGCACGGCCGGACGACGGTGGGCAGGGCGGACTGGCGCACGGCCCACAGGGCCTTGCGGTCGCTATGCATGAATGTGGTTGCTTTCAGGATTCGGCAGGGGCGCGCGCAGAACGGGCTGCGGCCCCTGGGACAGGACGGATGCACCCGAGGGCGCGGGTCATCGCCTCGGAGCCGGGTGGGCAGGCTCGGAGGTCGACCGCGCGACGGGTCGTTCGTTGCTACGTGGCAGCCGTTACTTGTCCATGCGGCGATCATCATCGAGGCCGCAGCTCGCCGACAACTCATTTTCCGCCGGGCGCGCGGTCGGCGAGCGACCCCGGGCCGGCGGCGGCAGGAGCGCCGGCGGGGTGCTAGAAACTCCTCGTGGACGATCACCCCGAGCCTTCGACCCTGCGCGTCTTCGTGGCGCTGGCTCCGCCCGACGACGCCAAGGAGGAGCTGGCCCGGGCGCTGGAGCCCGCCTACGCGGCATACCCGCGCCTGCGGTGGAACCGGATCGAGGACTGGCACATCACCTTGGCGTTCCTCGGTGAACTGCCGGTCACGGCCGTACCGTTGCTGCGCACGGCGCTGGCCGGTACGGCGGCGTCGCGCTCCGCCCTGAGCCTGGGCCTGCGCGGCGGCGGGCACTTCGACGACCGGCTGCTGTGGAGCGGGATCGACGGGGACGTCGAGGGCCTGCACCTGCTCGCCGACGATGTGCGGGACGTGGTGAGGTCGTGCGGGATCGACTTCAGGGAGCGTCCGCTGCGGCCCCATCTGACCCTGGCACGGGCGCGCCGCGACGATTCCACCAGCGTGCCGCAGGCCGCCGCCGGGCTCGCCGGGTTCGTGGGCCGGCGGTGGCCGACCGAGCGCCTCCACCTGGTCGGCAGCAACATCGGCCGGGGCCCGGGGCCGATCCACTACCGCGACATCGAGGCGTGGACGTTCGGCACCGCCGTCCGGGCCGGGGGCGACAGCGCCCCGGCCGAGTCGTAGCCGGTCGGCGGGCCGGGCCGGGCGGCCGCTGATCGGCCCGCCCGCGGCGAAAACCCGGATGCGGGTGGGCGCACCGCAGCCCTAGGCTCGCTGCGCCCGTGCGAGCGCGCGGCGCTGTGCTCGACCGTCAGTGAATCGGAGATGTACGGGGAATGACCGTTCAACTGTTCGCGATCTGCTTCAACGCCACCCGGCCGTCGGACCTGGCGCAGTTCTGGTCGGGGGTCCTGGGCTGGGCGCCGGCCGATGGGCCGGACGGCGACGCGGCGATCGTGCCCCCGGACGGCGGCGGGTACCGCATCCGGTTCCTGCCGAGCCAGGAGCCGAAGACCGGCCAGAACCAGGCGCACTTCGACCTCACGAGCACCTCCCCGGAGGACCAGCAGCAGACCGTGGCCAGGGCGCTGGAACTCGGCGGGAAGCACATCGACGTGGGCCAGACCCCGGAGGACGGGCATGTGGTGCTCGCCGATCCGGACGGCAACGAGTTCTGCGTCATCGAGGCGGGCAACAAGTTCCTCGCCGACACCGGCGTCATCGGCGCAGTGGCCTGCGACGGTACGCAGGAGGTCGGCTACTTCTGGAGCGAGGCGCTGGGGTGGCCGCTGGTCTGGGACCAGGACCAGGAGACTGCGATCCAGTCGCCGAACGGCGGCACGAAGATCACCTGGGGTGGTCCTCCCGTGGCGCCCAAGACGGGCACGAACCGGCTGTTCTTCGAGCTGGCGCTCCCCGCCGGCGCCGACCGGGAGGCCGAGGTCGACCGCCTCGTCTCACTCGGCGCGACGCGCACCGGCACCGACAGCGGCACCGGAGCCGACGACGGCGTGCTGATGCTCGACCCCGACGGCAACGAGTTCTCCGTGCAGAAGTCCCGGTAGCGGGGCGCAAGGGGTTGAGTCTCCAGTGACTGGAGGCAGCAGGGTGGGGGACATGGACGGCACGACGACCCTCTACTCGATCGGGGAGCTCTCCCGGCGGACCGGCTTGCCCGTGAGGACCATCCGGTTCTACTCCGACGCGGGGGTGTTGGAGCCGACCACCCGAAGCCCCGCGGGCTACCGGCTCTACGACCCCGATGCACTGCACCGCCTGGCACTCCTGCGCACCCTGCGCGAGCTGGGCATGGACCTGGCGACGATCCGACGGGTGCTGGACCGTGAGCTCGCGGTGGCGGACGTCGCCGCGGCGCACGCCGACGCCCTGGACGTCCGGATCCGGGCGCTCCAGTTGCAGCGGAGCGTTCTGCGGGTCGTGGCCGGACGCGGGTCCGACCCCGAGGAGATCCCACTCATGCACAGGCTCAGCCAGTTGTCCGGCGAGGAGCGCCGGCGTCTGATCGACGACTTCGTGGAGCGTACCTTCGGCCCGGCGGACGCCGGCCCGGCGGCGGTGGCCATGGTGCGCGCCGCCACGCCCGACCTGCCCGACGATCCGTCGGTCGAGCAGGTCGCCGCGTGGGTGGAACTCGCCGAGCTGGTCGGCGACGAGGACTTCTGCGCCGTGCTGCGCCGGACGGCCGGTGTGCAGGCCGCGGGGCGCCCGCTCGACGTCGAGCGCGAGGCGGGTGCGGAACTGGCGGAGTTCACCCGTCGGCGCGTGGCCGACGCCATGGCATCCGGGACCGATCCGCTCGACGGCAGCGCCGCAGCCCTCGTCGACGACCTGGTGCGCCGGTTCGCCGAGGTGTTCGGGCGCTCGCCCGATCCCGCGTTCCGGGCGTGGTTGGCCCGACGGTTCGAAGAGGGGCACGACCCCCGGGTGGACCGGTACTGGCGGCTGGTGTGGATCGTCAACGGCTGGCAGGTCGTACCGGGCCTGCTCCCGCCGTACCCCTGGCTCGTTCGGGCCCTGCGCAACGACGGCGCCGCGTAGTCGCTGCGCCGGACAGGGTGCTTGAACGGCTCCGCGGGCTCTCGCAGACGCCCTCACACCCGGTGCCTGCCGGGGCCCGCACCGTCGGCCTTGAGGCCCGAGCCCGAGCCGGAGTCGAATCCGGAGCCGGAGGCGGCGGGCTGGTCGGGCAGAGCCACGGTGCTGCTGACCCGCTCGCCCAGCTTGAGCATGCCGTTCATGACCGGGCTGCGGGACAGCAGGGCGTTGCGCAGGCGGATGCCGGTGGCGGTGCGGGGGGCGAGGAACTTCCCGACCCGGCCGCCGCCCGCCTGGCAGCGCTGGGCGTACTTCCGGAGCCGGGCCTCGTACCGGGTGAAGGCCGTCCGGTGGTCGCCCCCGGCCCGGGCGAGTTCGGCGGCCAGGACATAGGCGGCGACGACCGCGGTTCCGGTGCCCATGCCGCCGATGGTGGCCCCGCAGGCGGCATCGCCGACGAGGCAGACCCGCCCGGTGGACCAGGTGTCGACGTCCGCCCGGCTGATCGAGTCGAAGTACAGGTCGGACGCCTGGGGGAGGGAGGCGAGCAGGCGGGGTACCTCCCAGCCGAGACCGGCGAAGGCGTCGGCGATCAACTCCTTCTGCTGCGCGGGGTCGTGGCGGTCGTACGGCAGCCCGGGGGCGGCGAACACGAGGAAGGCTCCGGCTCGTGCCGGGTCCCGGTGGTCGGCGCCGACGGCGGCGAGCCGCCCCGGTGCGTTGTAGCCGATCGAGCCCTTCCCGAGCCCCGGGTAGGTGTGGTCGGGCAACCGCCACGTGGCGGCGTAGTAGCCGAGGTGGCTGACGTAGTCCTCCTCCGGGCCGAAGGCGAGGCGGCGGACGTTGGAGTGCAGGCCGTCCGCTCCGATCACGAGGTCGAAGTCGCGTACGACGCCGCTGCGGAAGCCGACCCGCACGCCGGTCGGAGTCTCGTGGAGGGCGGTGATCGAGTCGCCGAAGACGTACTCGGTGCAGGGGGCGCTGTGCTCGTACAGCACCCGGGCCAGGTCGCCGCGGAGGACCTCGATCTCGCCGCCGGCGAACTCCGCGGGCAGCCGCAGTAGCGTGCGGCCGGTTTCGTCGACGAAGCGCATCGGGCTGCCACCGGTCCGCAGGGCGCGCAGGGCGGGGAGCAGGCCCATGCGTTCCAGGACGGTCAGGTGGGTCTCGCCGCGGAAGTCGACGGCCTGGCCGCCCTCGCGCAGGGCCGGGGAGATCTCGACGACGGTGGGCCGGAAGCCGTGGCGGCCCAACCAGTAGGCCAGCGCCGGGCCGGCGATGCTCGCGCCGGAGATGAGCACGTTCCTGTTCACTGGGTCCCTCCCTGAAACTGTGTCCAGAGGACACTGTTAATGACTGTGTACCTTAGACACAGTTGGATTCCCCGGCAAGACAGGGCGGAGTGGAAGCGTGGGCGACGAGCACGCCGAGGTGGTGCGACTGCTGTGGGGACCGCACCCCAAGCCCGCCCGCGGCCCCAGGCCGACCCTCGACCTGGACCGCATCGCACGCGCCGGCATCGAGATCGCCGACCGCGACGGGCTGGCCGACGTCTCCATGCAGCGGGTCGCCGAACAGCTGGGCGTCACCAAGATGGCGCTCTACCGGTACGTGCCAGGCAAGGCCGAACTGGTCGCGCTGATGGTCGAAACCGCGATCGGCCCCTGCCCGGCCGCACAACAGGCGCACCGCGGCTGGCGGGAACAGCTGGAGGACTGGGCGCGCCGACTGCTCGCCGTCTTCCACCGCCACCCCTGGGCGCTGGAGGCCACCCTCGGACCGCGCGTCACGGGGCCCGGCGAACTGTCCTGGCTGGAACGTGCCGTCTCCGCACTGGACGGCACCGGGTTGACCGGCGCGGAGCGGATGGACGCCGCCGCCCTGCTGGTCGGTCACGTGCGCGGCATCACCCAGCAGGCCCGGGCCGCCGGTGCCGGGGGCGACCCCGAGGCCCAGCTCGGCGCCATCCTCGGCGACCTGATGCAGCAGCACGGCGAACGCTTCGCCGCACTCACCGCGGCCCTCGCCTCGGCAGCACGCACCGGCGGGCAGGACCAGGCGTGGGAGTTCGGCCTCCAGCGCATCCTGGACGGCCTGGCCGTCCTCATCGAGCAGCGGGCCGCCACGTACTGACGCCCCGGGGGAGGTGGAACGCCGCGCGCTGCGCGCCGCGATCCCGGCCGTCCGCGCGGGCAGTCGGTCGGCTGGCCGGGCCCTGTCGGCGTCGATCCCTGTCCGGCCGACTGCTCGAAGGACAGGCCGACGCCCTGCCCGGCTACCGGCTGACCTGGATCGAGATCACCGACCCCGAGGTGATCGCCGCCAGCGGCACCGACCGCCACCCGCTGGTCGTCGCCTCCACCGACGAGGGCGACGCCGTCGAGGGCGGCGTGTTCACGATCACCGACGCCGAACTCGCCACAGCCGACGACTACGAGGTCGACGACTACGCCAGGACCGCGGTCGTCCTGCGGTCGGGCACGAAGGCCTGGGCCCTACCTCGGCTCCTGACCGCCCGCCGGCGCCGCCCACGGGGCCGGTGTCCGACCGGGCCGCGGTCACGGTGCCGGACCCGCCGACGCAACCGCCTGAACGCGCGCACCCCTACCCGCACGTACCCGCCCACGGCCGGGGCCCCGCCCACGGCCGGGGCCCCGCCCACGGCGAGTCCGGCGCCCCGGTGTCGCTGACGGCGCCGCGCGAGACCGAACCGTCGGACGCGAAGCCGGCCCGCGCCGCCGGGTAGTCCGTCACCACCACGGCCCGACGGCCCGACGGCGAGATG
>NZ_JBSGXP010000221.1:0-9510 GCF_053610105.1 Kitasatospora sp. NPDC054939
ACCTGTCACCGCCGCCCCCGCCCCGCCCGCACCACTGGTGCGGGGGTCCCGCGGCTAGCCGGTTCCGCGGGTGCGGGCCCGGGGGCGGGGGCGGGTTCAGCGGCGGGTGGCCCAGCGGGGGCGGGGGCCGAGACCCCGGCGGACGGCGGCGGCGAAGTCGACCGGGGCGGGCCGGGCGGGGGCGAACCGGGCCGGGGCGTCGGGCAGCGGGAGCCGCAGTGAGCTCCGGCCCGACCGCCAGTGCCCCAGCAGGTGCGCGGCCAGCCGGTCCTCCACCAGCCCGGTGGCGGCCACCCCGAGGAGGAGGTCGGCCGCGAGTTCGGGTTCGGCGGCCAGGACGGGGCCGATGACACCGTGCCGCATGACCTGCTCGTGCACCGCGTCGGCCTCGACGTGCTCCCGGTAGAACAGGGTGCCGTCCGGGCCGGCGCCGAGCCGTTCCAGCGCCGCGGCCATCCGGGCCGCGCCCGGTGAGGAGGTGATCTCCAGGACGGCGAACTGCCCGACGGCCGCCCCGCGCAGCGCCCGGTGCAGGCCGAACAGCTCCATCAGGTTGACCACCGCCAGGGCCGGCGCGGGCACCGCGTCCAGGTAGTGGCCGTAGCCGGGGTCCAGGCCGAGGTCGGCCATCATCCGGGCGTACAGCAGGGCGTGCGCCCGGTCCGGGTGCCCGGCGCCGTACTCGTCGAAGGCCACCGCCAGCAGCGCCGCCTGGGCCGGGCCGGGCAGCCGCGGGATCATCCACAGCTGCGGATCGGCCTCCTTGAGGTGGTACACCGAGCGGTGCACCAGGTACTCGCGGGCCTGCCAGCGCTCGCCGTGGTGCAGCAGGTGGTGGGAGGGGCCGTGTCCGTCGGCGGGCTCGACCAGCAGGCCGGCGAGCGCCTCGTCGAGCGCCCGCGCGGGGTCGGTGCCGTCCGGCACCGGCCCGACCGCGGCCCGGACCGCCGCCAGGAAGCCGCGCTCCAGTCCGCGCCGCAGCCGCAGCAGCTCCGGGTCCCACTCCCAGCCCGGGTCGACGCCGGACAGGCCGTGGTGGTGCAGCTCGTAGCAGAGGTGCAGGGCGAGCTGGTGGTCCTCCCCCCACGGGTCGGTGGTGCCCACGGGCGTGCTCAGCAGCCGCCCGGCCCCGGGCGGGCCGGAGGCGAGCAGCGCGAGGACGGCCGCGGAGGCCGGGCCGCGCGGCGGCGGGGGCACGAGTTCGGCGCCGCTCACCGTGCGCTCCCCCACCGCACCGCGAGCAGCAGTACCACCCGGGTCCGCACCGCGTACATCGCCACCCGGGCCCGTCGGCGCAGCGCCGGCCCGATCCGTCGCCCCGCCGGCGTCCCGTCCGTCCGTGCCCGTTCCGACCGTCCGTCCACGGCACCCGCCTCCTCGCACTCGTCACCGGTTCACCCCGGCCGGTCCCCCGTTCCGTCCTTCCGGCGGCTGCCCGCTCCGGCGCGCTCCTAACGCCCCGGCCCCGGCAGTCCCGCACCGACACCGCCGCCCCGACACCCGCCGCCCCGACACCGCCGCCGCGGCGCCTCACGGCACCCGCGCCACCAGCAGGCAGCTGTCGTCCCGCGGATCCGCCCCGCCCACGCGCCCCACGACGTACTCCACGCACCCCTCCGCATCCCCGGCCGGACACTCCTCCACCGCCCGCAGCAGCGCCGCCAGGCCCTCCGCCGGCACCGCCGAGCGGGGGCGCAGCAGGCCGTCGGTGACCAGAACCAGGGCGTCGCCGGGCGCGAGCGCGAGCGGTACGGCGCGGTAGCGGGCCTGCGGGGTGGCGCCGAGGACGGGCCCGGGCGGCGGGTCGAGGAGGACGGCGCGGCCGCCGTGCAGCAGGGCGGGCGGCAGGTGGCCGGCCCGGGCCCAGGTGAAGCTGCGGTCGGCCGGGTCGTAGTGGCCGCAGACCACGCCCGCGATGTAGTCGCCGCCCTGGTGGCAGACCATCGCGTTGAGGTGGCCGAGCACCTCGCCCGGGCCGGTACCCGTGTGGGCGAGGCCGCGCAGGGCGTGCCGCAGGTGGGCCATCCCCGCCGCGGCGCGCAGCCCGTGGCCGCTGACGTCGCCGACCGCGAGCAGGATCCGCCCGTCGGGCAGCGGCAGGATGTCGTACCAGTCCCCGCCGATCCGGGAGCCGCTGGTGGCGGGCAGGTAGCGGGCGGCGGCGTCCAGACTGCCCGCGGTCGGTGCGGCGGCGGTCGGCAGTTCCATCAGCGCCTGCTGGAGGGCCTTGACGGCCCGGTGCTCGGCGGCGGCGCGGCGGCGCTGCTCCGACAGTTTGGCCCGGGCCCCGGCGAGGGCCTGCTCGGTGCGGCGCCGGTCGGTGACGTCCTCCACCACGCCGCGTACCGCCCGCAGGCCGTCCCGGGCGCCCGTGACGGCCTCGGCGCTCACCCGGAGCGTCCGCGCCGGACCCGCCCCGGCGGCGGTGTCGAACTCCACCGCGGCCCGCGGTTCGCCGCCGAGCAGGCGGGTGGCCAGCAGCCGGACGGCGGCGCGGTCCTGCGGGTGGACGGCGTCGAGCGCCCGGCCGGGGGTCGGCGGGTCGGCGGCCCCGGGCCCCGCGTCGAGGCCGAGCAGGTGCAGGGCCCGGTCGGAGCAGGACAGCACCGGCTGGCCCGCCGTCCAGTGGAAGGTGCCGAGGCCCGCCAGGAGCTGGACGTCGGCGAGCCGGTCGGCACGCCGCACCGGTCCCTCGCCGCTGCGCCAGGTGAGCAGGAGGCCGTCCGGGAAGGGGACGGCCCGGAGGTCGAGCGTGCCGGTGTGGACGGCGCCGTCCACCACCTCGGAGAACCGCAGCGCCCGGCCCTCGTACGGGATCCCGGCGGCGGCCGTCGCCAGCAGGCGGGCGAAGGTCCCGGCCGCGACCAGGCCCGGGTAGAGCTCGCTGAGGCGGTGCCCGACCAGGTCCCGCCCGGGGCGGCCGGCCGGGTCGACGGTGGCCGCACCGGCGTGCGCCACCCGCAGGTCGGTGGGCACGCCGCCCTCCCGGACGGGCGTGAGGAGCAGCACGGGGTCGTACAGCGCGTCGACGACCGAACGGAACCAGTGCCCCCCGCCGGGCTCGGCGAGGACCCCGGCCCCGGCGTCCGGGGCGGTGGCCCGCCGCGGGGGCCCGGCCCCGGGGGCCCCGGGCGGTGCGGCCACCCCGAGCAGGTCGGCGGCGATGTCGACCAGCTTGCGGTTGCCGTCCTGGGAGAGCTGCGCGAGGTGGCCGAACGCCTCCTCGGGCGTACACCCCAGCCGCTCGGTCAGCAGGCCCTTCGCCTGCTCGATGACCGCCCGGCTGCGCATGGCGCGGCGCAGGCCCTCGACCTCGGCGCGCAGCCGGTCGACGGTGTTCTGCAGGACGACCGCCTCGGCGGCCCGGTCGTCCGTCATGGTCGGGTGACCGCCCTTCCGGTCGGACGCGCGGCCCCCGGCGCAACCAACGGGGCCACCTCCATCCCAGGGTAGGGGGTGTGTGACGTGCCGAACCCGCTCACGCCCCCGTCCTGTCCGGGGGCGCGTCCACGCCGTCCCCGCCCGGGGGCCGGTCCGACGGTGCCAGGACCTCGAACCAGACCGTCTTCCCGCGCTCCCGGCGCTGCCAGCCCCAGCTCAGCGCGAGCCGGGCCAGCAGGTGCAGGCCCAGACCGCCCGGGCGGAGCGGACGGTCGAGCGGGCGGGGGCGGGGCGGCACCGGGCTGGGGTCGGAGACCTCGACGCGCAGGGCCCCGGCGCCCCGGATCAGCAGCAGGTCGAGCGGGCCGCCGGCGTGCCGGCAGGCGTTGGTGACGAGTTCGGAGACCAGCAGCACGACCTCGTCGAGGGTGGCCGTGCCCCGGGCCGGGCGGGTCGGCCGGACCGGGTGGCCCGGCCGGGGGCGCGGCCGGAGCCGGGGCCAGTCGGCGAGCGCGGCCCGGGTGAAGTCCCGGCATTCGGTGACCACCCCCGGCCGGCCCGCGAGCGGCAGCCGGATCGCCCAGGGCGCCGGAGGGAACCCCCGACGGGGTGCTCCACCGCGGGCCCGGTCGCGGGTGCGGTCACGGGTGCGGTCGACGGCGTACCTGGGCGCGTGGCCGCCGGACATGGGGTCTTCCTCCTCTCCCGGGTCCGCGGGGGGCGGACGTACCGGTGGCGGGTCGTGCGGTCACTGGCCGGTGAGGTGGCGGAACCGCCTGCGGCGGGTGTGGGCGCTCGGGAGATCGGCTGCCCGGACGCCCTGTTCCGCGGCGGCCTGCCCGGATTCGGTCTGCTGGGGTTCGGCCTGCTGGGGCCCGGTCTGCTGGGGTTCGCCGTACGCGGCCTGCGGGGGATCCCGGTACTCGGCCGGCGAAGGGTCCCCGTACACGGCCTGCGGGGGATCCCGGTAGTCGGTCGGCCCGGGCTCCGGCGGTCGCGGTTCGGTCGGCGGAGCGGCGGCTGCGGCCGTGGGCCGTTCGGCGTACGGGTCGTCGGCGGCGCGTCGGGCGTACGGGTCGGATCCGGCGCGGTCCGCAGCCGCCGTCTCCGGTACCGGTGCCGGTGGCGGTGGCATGGGCTCCCGGTCGGCGGCGGGCGCGCGGTACGGCTCCCGGTAGGGCTCTCCGGACGGCTCCCGCCTGTACGGCTCCCGGGCCGCGGCGGCCATGGCGGTCGCGCCGTCGGTCCCGGTCGCGCCGGTCGCGCCGGTCGGAGCCACCACCACCGAGCGCCGCCGGGTACGGCGGAGCGAGGCGGCCATCAGCGCGCAGCCCAGGCAGAACAGCAGGGCGAGCGCGACGCCCGCGAGGAAGATCGCGAGGCTGTTCAGCACGACGAGGTCGTTGCCTAGCACCGTCACCTGGTAGTCCGGTCCGCCGGACAGGTTGTCGGCGATCAGCAGGCCGATGAAGGCCCCGGCCGCGGCCATCAGAAGTAGTCCGAGTATCAGCATGGCGGGCGTCCCTTCGCTTGGGTGTCCTCACGGTCCCCGCTCCACCCCCGACCGGCGCGCCTACCCGGCCGCGGTCGGCGCAATCACGGACCGTGCGGTCGGGATCGCCGTCCGGCGGGCCCGTCCCGGGCCCTCGCCCGGACGGTGGGGAACGCTCGCGCGTCTACCCGGGCCGGCCGGACTCACGCGGGGCGGGCGCGGCCGGCTCGGGGCCCGGGGCGGCGGGCCGCTCCACCCGGACCGCGATCAGGCAGGTGTCGTCGTCGGTGTCGGCGCGGCTGAGTTCCAGCAGGCGGTCGAGGTAGCCGTCCAGGTCGCCGCGGGGGTCGCCGGCGATGCGGATCAGCTGGTGGACGGACTCCTCGACCGGCCGGTCCCGCCGCTCGACCAGGCCGTCGGTGTAGAGCAGCAGGACGTCGGCGGGGCCGAGCTGCAGGGTGTGCTCCTCGTAGGCGGCGTCCTCCAGGGCGCCGAGCAGGATGCCGTGCGGCAGCGGGAGGACGTCGGCGCGGCCGGCGGTGAGCAGGACCGGCGGGAGGTGGCCGGCCCGGGCCCAGCGCAGGCTGCTGTCGACCGGGTCGAAGACCGCGCAGACGGCGGTGGCGGTGACGTGGCCCTGGTCGCGCAGGGCGACGGTGTTGGCCCAGGCGAGGAGCCGTCCGGGGCCGGCGCCGGTGACGGCGAGTCCGCGCAGGGCGTGGCGCAGCGCGACCATGCCGGTGGCCGCTTCGACGCCGTGCCCGGCGATGTCGCCGACGGCGAGCAGGACGCGCTTGTCGGGCAGCAGCATCACGTCGTACCAGTCGCCGCCGACCCGGGCGCGGCGGGCGGCGGGCCGGTAGCGGACGGCGGCGTGCAGGCCGGTGGTGCCCAGCGGCGGGGGTTCGGGCGGCAGGATGGCCTGCTGGAGGCGGAGAGCGAGCTGCTCGCTCTCGGCGGCCTCCTGTTCGGAGTCGGCGAGGCGGGCACGGGTGGCGCCGAGGGCGATCTCGGCCGTGTGCTGGGCGGAGATGTCGTGGTAGGCGCCGCGGACGGCGGTGAGCCGGCCCTCGGCGTCGGTGACGGGTTCGGCGACGACCCGGGTGTAGCGGGGCGGGCCGTCGGGTCGCTGCAGCCGGAACACCGCGGACGAGGGGCGCAGCCGCCGGTGGACGGTGTCGAGGAGGCGGCGGACGGCGGGTTCGTCGTCGGGGTGGGCGTGGTCGGTGAGCTCGGCGAGCGGGACGGGTGCGGCCCCGGGCGGCAGCCCGTACAGCTCGCGCAGTCCCTCGTTCCAGAGGATGCGGCCGGTGGCGGTGGACTCCTCGAAGCCACTGACCTTGGCGAGCCGCTGGGCCTGTTGGAGGAGGGCGGCCTGCCGGTCGCGGGCGGTGGCGAGGTTCCAGCTGACGAGCAGGCCGGGGCCGAGCGGGGCGGCGGCGAGGCGGACGGCTGCGGGCAGCGGGTCGTCGCCGGCGTGGAAGGCGAGGTCGAGGCGTTCGTCGCGGACGGTCTCGCCGGCGGTGTGGGCTCGCAGCAGCCGGTCGTAGAGGCCGGCGGCGCAGGCGGTGGGGTAGCTCTCCAGCAGGGAGGCGCCTTCGAGTTCGGTACGGCTACGGCCGAGCGGGTCGGTGAACTGCTCGTTGGTGCGGACGATGCGGAAGTCGACGGTCCGGCCGTCGGGTCCGGCGACGGGGTCGAGCAGCAGCGCGGGGCCGAGGACGCCGTCGAGGACGGCGGCCCGGTCGGCGTCGCCGCCGGCACCGGTGCCGGCGGCCGCGGCGGGGGCGCCCAGCAGGGTGGCGCAGAGGTCGGCGAGCGCGGCGAGCTGCCGGCGCAGCGGCGGGCCGAGGTCGGGGGCGGCGCCGGGCCAGAGGAGTTCCAGGGCGCCGGTGCGCCGTCCTCGGTCGTGCAGCGGGAGGACGGCCCGGCGGAGGTCGGGGCCGCCGATGCCGGGGGCGCCGTCGACCCGGTCGGGCCAGTGCGCGGCGCCGGTGCGGACGGCGCGTTGGGCGGCGGTGTCGACGCCGGGCGGGACGCGGTTCCAGGCCTCGGCCTCGGCGGCGGGCAGTCCGGCCTGGGCGGCGAGGACGAGGGCGCCGCCGGGGACGGCCTGCCAGACGGCGACGGCGCGGGCGCCGAGCGGCATGGCGGCCTGGTCGAGCAGGGCGCGGGTGCCGGCGCCGAGGTCGGAGGCGGCGGCCAGGGCGGCGCCGGCCTCCGGGTGGGGGGCGGGGCCGGGTGGGGCCTGCGGGTCCGCGGTGCCGGGCGGGGGCGGGGCGGGCTGTCCGGCGACGTCGGCGGCGAGGGCGGCGGGGGTGGTGCCGGCGTCGCGGGCGAGCCGGACGAGTTGGGCGGCGGCGTCGGCGGGCGGGCAGTGCAGGCGTTCGGCGAGGATCCCGGTGGCGAGGTCGACGAGGGCGCGGGGGCGCTCCTCGGTGCGCAGTTCGGCGACGGCCCGTTCCAGTCGGCGGACGGCGGCGGCCAGGGCGAGGACGGTCTCGCCGTCGCCGGGGTCGGGGGGCCGCCCCGCGGGGGCGGCAGCGGTACGGTCCGCCGGGGCACCGTGCGGGGCGCGGCTCGTCACGGGGTGTCCAGCAGGTGGCGCATGCGGTCGAGCAGGTCGGGGGCGTAGACGGGCTTGGTGACGTGGTCGTCGGCGCCCGCGGCGAGGCTCTTGGCGTGGTCGCCGGGCATGGCCTTGGCGGTGACCGCGATGATCGGGATGCGGGCGTTCCGCTCGCCGCCGCGGATCGCCTCGATGGCGGCGTAGCCGTCGAGTTCGGGCATCATCACGTCCATCAGGACGAGGTCGGTCTCGGGGTGCTCGTTCAGGGTCTCCAGTCCGGCCCGGCCGTTGGCGGCGTGCAGGACGACCAGGCCGCGCTGTTCGAGGGCGGCGGTGAGCGCGAAGACGTTGCGGATGTCGTCGTCGACGATCAGCACGGTGCGCCCGGTGAGGGCGGGGCCGCCGGTGGGTGGTGGCTCGGCCGCGGGTGTGCCGGCGCGGTCGGGGGTGCGGTCGGCGGAGGTGTGGGCGGGCGCGGGGGCCGGTCGCCCGCGATCGACGAGCGGGAGGTGGAGGGTGAAGCTGCTGCCCTTGCCGACGGTGGAGCTGGTGGTGATGGTGCCGCCGAGCAGCCGGGCGAGTTCCCGGCTGATGGACAGGCCGAGGCCGGTGCCGCCGAAGCGGCGGCTGGTGGTGCCGTCGGCCTGCTGGAAGGCGCCGAAGATGGTGTCGAGGTGGGCGGGGTCGATGCCGATGCCGGTGTCGTCGACGCGGAAGGCCACGGCGGCCGCGGGGTGGCCGAGTTCGGGCGGCACGTCGTCGCCGGAGGTCCGCTCGATCCGCAGTTCGACCCGGCCGGTGTCGGTGAACTTCACGGCGTTGGACAGGAGGTTGCGCAGTACCTGGCGCAACCGTGCCTGGTCGGTGGTGAGTTCGGCGGGCATGTCGGGGTCGACGGTGACCGCGAAGTCGAGGTGCTTCTGGTCGGCGAGCGGTTTGAAGCCTGCTTCCACGTAGTCGACCAGCGCGCGGACGGTGAAGGTCTCCGGGCTCATCTCCATCTTGCCGGCCTCGACCTTGGAGAGGTCGAGGATGTCGTTGATGAGCTGGAGCAGGTCGGAGCCGGCGGAGTGGATGACGCCCGCGTACTCGACCTGTTTGGGGGTGAGGTTGCCCTCGGCGTTCTGGGCGAGCAGTTGGGCGAGGATGAGCAGGCTGTTGAGCGGGGTGCGCAGTTCGTGGCTCATGTTGGCCAGGAACTCCGACTTGTACATCGAGGTCATGGTCAACTGGCGGGCGCGCTCCTCCAGTTCCTGCCGGGCCTGTTCGATCTCCAGGTTCTTGGCCTCGATGTCGCGGTTGCGCTCGGCGAGCAGGGCGGCCTTCTCCTCCAGTTCGGCGTTGGAGTGCTGCAGTTCCTCCTGCCCGGACTGCAGTTCCTCCGAGCGGGCCTGGAGTTCGGCGGTGAGCCGCTGGGACTCGCCGAGCAGTTCGTCGGTGCGGGCGTTGGCCAGCAGGGTGCCGATGTTGACGCCGCAGGTCTCGGCGAACTGCTCCAGGAAGTCCCGGTGGACCTGGCTGAACGGGTGGACGGAGGCGAACTCCATCACGCCGAGCAGCCATTCCTCCAGCGCGATGGGCAGCACGACCAGGGCCCGGGCGTCGGCCTCGCCGGCGCTGGAGGCGAGGGTGGCGTAGCCGGGCGGCAGGCCGTCGACGACCAGGGTGCGGCGGCTGCGGGCGGCCTGGCCGACCAGTGACTCGCCGAGGCGCAGGCGCAGCGGCGGTGCGCCGGGCGGGCGGCCGTAGGAGCTGATGAGGGCGAGTTCGGCGCCGTGGGGGGTCTCCTCGGCGAGGAAGAAGGCGCCGTACTGGGCGTCGACCAGGGGGGTCAGCTCGTCGGTGATCATCTCGGCGACGGCGCGGATGTCCCGGCGGCCCTGGATGGCACCGGAGAAGCGGGCGAGGTTGGTCTTCAGCCAGTCCTGCTCCTGGTTGGCGCGGGTGGTCTCGCGCAGCGAGCCGACCATGGCGTTGATGTTGTCCTTGAGGTCGGCGACCTCGCCGGAGGCGTCGACGGTGATGGAGCGGGTGAGGTCGCCGGCGGCGACGGCGCTGGTGACCTCGG
>NZ_JBSGXP010000222.1:0-9320 GCF_053610105.1 Kitasatospora sp. NPDC054939
CAATCCCACATTTCTGTGCTAATTAACATGTCACCCGGGAACTGTCAATAATAAAAAATCCCGCCGGATATTTTTCCAGCGGGTTGTGTCTCGGGCGTGACTCTATTGTTACAGATAGAATAGAAGTCTTCCGCGGCTCCTATTCTACTTAATTTTAACAAATGTTAGTATATATTGTAAATTATTTCACCCTTAACCGTTGACCGACATAAATCTTATTCGCATCCGGGATACGATTAACTGTGGTCAATGTCTTAACGGACACACCGAATTTCTTACCAATTTTCGTCAGGTTGTCGCCCGCCTTTACGGTGTAGAATGTACCGCCGGATGGTGCGGCTCCTGATACCTTCAGGACTTGACCAACACGAATCATATTAACATCTTTAATACCGTTCACTTTCGCCAACTCCTTCACTGACGTATTATATTTCTTTGCAATTGCTGTCAATGTGTCACCCGCCTTAACGGTATATGTCGAGCCGGACGACTTGGCAGGTTTCGCCTTCACTGCGGCTTTGTTCCCGACCTTATCGTATTTCGTCAGCCCGTGGGCTTCGATTGTGGCGATAAGCTTCTTCGCATAGTTCGGGTCTGTCGCATATCCACCCTTTTGGATGGCGGCACAAGCTTGTACATAGTTCGTTTCCCCGACAACAGCCTTATAACGGTCAAGACGGTTATAGAGGTTCACAAGGTCTATGATAGAATCGCGAACAGACTTATACGCCCGGAACCCTGCTTTGATTGTTTTATCGACCCCGTTTAAAACCTCCCACGTGCCCATATGAACGGTTCCAGCGTTCCCGATACCTTTTATACCAAACAGGTTATTTGCACGCGTAGCAAGCCCGGATTTGCCCCAATTTGACTCATGTATGGCTTGTGCTGTGATAACTGAAGGTAAAACTCGACTTACACCGTATAATTTTTGTGCTTCACTTGCAACATTCTCCATGAAACTCATTCTTTTACACTCTCCCTCATTTGTTGTCTCATTTCATTTATTTGTTCGTCTGAAGCGGATTCAATCCATAGTTTTCTATCCTTCTGAAATTGCGCCCGCCAATATCCCGGCGGCTGTACGGTTGTCGCATTATCCGGTACGGAATCAGCCGGAACAATTTCAGGATAGTCGAAGATGAAATCCGAATCATATACGAATACTTGTATCATTTCCATTGCTCCAACCCTCCTAGTAAGGCACTGCCGCGTCTAATGACCAACTGGACACGGCGGACTGATTGTTTCCTGAAAAGCCGACAAACGCCAGTTTACCGTCAGTGTTGATATAAAATTTTGTGAAGCCTGTCGTTCCGTATGCTGTTGCCATGACCGCCTTTTTGTCTGACGGTGAATATGACGCGGGCAATTGTGCAAAGTCAACGCCGAGGTCACACGCCACGTCACCTTTTAGCATGAGGATGTTTCCCCAGCGGGTATACTGCGGTGTTCTTCCTGACGCCTTTGCTCCATTCAATAACGGAAGGTTATACCATGTGAGCGCCATAAAATCATTTTGTGTAAACAGCTGTCGCCAACCCCTGAATACATTGTCAGTGTGTATAACACCAATCCATGACGTATTATCATAGGAACGTGTCAGAACCAATTTCCGCAGACCGTTTGGCGCTGGTAGAATGTCGAGATAGTACCAAGAAGCGTCACCCGGTAACGGTAGTTGATTCCATCCTGTCCCATAATAAAAACCGGGTGGTGCGGTGAATATGCTGTCAGCTGAAGCCAACCGTTTCCGCATTCCTTCAGCATCCGTTAATGCATATTTCTGTGAGAAGTTTTGAACCCCGATAACATCCTGAAGCGATAGATTCGTTGTCTGTAAATCCTTTTGCAGCTGTGTCGCATCCGTAGCAGCTTGATTCCATTTCAAACGTTCAGAATCCGAGACGTGAGGTTTAGCATTTGCGATATGGTTCTTCAGGTTTGTTTCTGATGTCGTCACCCTGTCACTCATACCGTCCCACTTGGTACGGTCTTCAGACGATACGTGTTTGGTCGTGTCCTTTACATGAGCGTCCAAGACTCGGCCGAATGAATCAACGTCAGCCTTCATACTTTGAATTTGTTGGTCAGTTGCACCAGTTGACCCACCGTCCGCGGTATCCTCTAACGCTTGGACTTTTTGCTGAAGCGTCAGAATATCGTTCTTTATCTCATCTGACACGTCCATATGGTCAACGGTGTCCTGAAGCTTTGCCATCTTGTCTTTTAAATCTGAAATACTTGTTTTGACGCCTGTATCATCATAGGGCGGCGTCCGCCTTGACCCGAGTTCAATCAATTAGGACACCTCCACGATTGTGACGACTGTCTCAGTATCAGCGACTAGGTACACGTCAGGGCTTTGGCTATGAACCTTAAATGTTAGCGGGCTGTCGTTAGACGTGAGCGGCGCACCTGTAGTCGTCTCGACACCCTGCTTACCCCAATAAATGACACCCGAGTTAGGCGGGTAGATCGTCAACTCTCGGCGGTTTGTCAGTTTGCTAGAACCTGACTTTGCCATTACAGGCGTGACGCCTACACTCACCCCACCAACCCTAAAGTCATTCATTCCGGCTTCCCGAGTTGGTACAGGTTGTGTCGCCGGGATAGAAGACCCGCCGAGTGTGACAGGCTTATCTATCTCAACACTCCCAATATGCTTGTCGCCTGCCGCAAGCGGCGGTAACGCTGATATATCTACGGTTCCTGTCATCTGCCCAAGCTGAACGGTGTCAATGGACTGTGGTATAGATGACGCTGTAAATTTCTCAATCCAAGATTCGACCCGGACTTTTTCGGGCTGCACGATCGCGGCGTCAAGGTAGATTGTGTGATAGCCGAGCGGTCGCGCCAAAAGCTTTGTTGACCCCGGCGCTACGGCTAAAAGATAATTGTTAGGCGACACGCTCGGGCGCTCGTGTACGTACACGATCTGACTTGTGTTATTTGTTATGGCTGAATGGTTCGGCTTTGTGTCGTCAAAATAAACCGTTGTAATGTCGCCCGGTAGCATGGTGACGGTCTGTTCACGCCATGTACTCTTTTTATGGTCATCCCCCGGCTGTTTGACTAGTTCCGGCATTCTTGTTCACTCCTTTTGCTATTGTAGCGGCTTTCTTGATGTGGTTTGACGCGCTGCGTCCTTTCTTAATGGCTTTGGCTCCCTTAGAAACAGATTTGACAGCACGACCACCCGGAACAAAATCCATTGCGGTGGATGCTGTACCTTTCGCAACGTCTCCGACTGCTGGGAAGGCTTTCATAAAGAACACGATTGCAATGATAGCAAGCCCGAGAATAAGAGACCATCTGAACACGCCGAACATGATATTTGATAAATATGATTTGTCGTCAGTGCCTGAAGATGAAGAATCCCCACCTGTCGCCCCGGCTCCTGACGTTCCTTTGAATGTAATGTCCTTATCATCGTACTGGTGAAGGTTGTTACTGCTGATAATGCCGAGAAGCTTATTTACATAGTTAGGGTCTGTTGCATACCCTCCAGCTTTGATTCCCTTCGCATAGTCCTCAACGCTTTTTGCGTTCTTCAGCTTTGACGCATAACGCGGCTTGGATAATAGTTCCGCGTGGGCGCGTATGGAATCTTGATAGCTGTTGTACTTTGCAAAGCCATCCTTCACGTGATAGGTCTTACCGTTATATACTTCGGTCGTACCCATCGTGGCACTTCCTGCTGTACCTCTTCCCTTTATTCCAAATAGGTTCTTAGAGTAGTAGGCAAGCCCGGACAATCCGCCCGGGTTTGAACCGCCTGATTCTAACATGATTTGACCCAGTATGATGGATGCAGGGATGCCAGTTTCTTTCTGTATGGCTTGCGCGTCTTTGATAAACGGCTTTATATTTACGCCCATACTTCCACCTACTTTGTCAGGATTTTGATTTTCTGACCCGGTTTAATTTTGTTCGGGTCTTTGAGTTTGTTAAACTTGGCTGTTTCCATATACGCGGCTTTTGTACCACCCTTACCATATTTCTGCGTCAATTCTGACAACGTGTCACCTTTTTTCACCGTCACCGTTTTGTATTTTGGTGTAGACGGTTTTTTCGCTGGCGATGGCTTTTTAGCCGGGGTTGACGGTTTTTTAGCAGGTGTTGTCGTTTTGGCAGGTGTTGACGGTTTCGCGTTCTTCAGCTTTTCCAGTTCTTTATGAAGCTGGTCATTTTCTGTTTCCAAGTTGCTGTATTTCTTCGCTTGATCGGCAAGCTGTTTTGAAATGCTGTCCTTTACTTGGTCAACATACGTTTTGTTTTCCTTGCCAATATCGGTAATGGTGTCGATTACATCTGACTTAAATGATTCTTGGTTCTGCCCCAATTCATTTGCAAAGTTGTTTAAGGCTGTATCAACGCTACCTTCAATGAGAGATTGATTGTTTTGTAGCTGTGCCTGAACCAAGCTTGAATTCATAGGATTGCCATCCAAGTAATCACCCTCTAATGCTTCAGAAGTCACGTACTGTTCTTCCTCAGCAGGACGCCCACGCGTCACAAGGGAGACTAATAGAAAGACCCCAATTGCAACCGACCCGATAATGACAATATTCTTTTTGTTTAATTGGAATTTCTTTTTACCCGGGGAATGACCCCCGGATTCATGACCGACTTGTTCAAATTCCGCCATACCAATATAAGCCTCCTATCGGATCACCGAAATAATGATTCTTAGGGAAGTTTTCTTCATCTACCTGATTTCCGTTTAGATCGACTGTCGCTTTCTCAATACTCATGTTTGTTACTTTGTCGATCAATGCTTCTTTCGGAACCATCGGGTAAATGAAGTTGGCATGTGTTGGGCGTAATTCTTCAGCGTCTCCAATACCTAGCTGCGCGTCAGGTAGCTCCACTGGACGTGAAAGCTCCTGAAGCGCATGAACCCGGTTTTGAAGGTGATAGCCTTCCATCATGCCGCCTTACCTCCCTTGTAATACTTTGATGCCTGAAATTGAATTGCTCGCGATTGTGCTGATAATGGAAGTCGTAGACTTGGCATTTTTCAGGAACAGATAAATACCAATGAGAATCCCGATACCCGCAATCACGTCAAAAAACTTGTTAACCATCCACAAGACCTCCCATGATTTGTTTTACCTTGTCAACGTTCAGGACTGCCATACTTGCGAGAACAAGTACCAAGAACGTGTACGTTATTTTTTCATTTGTGAACATACCCAGCAGGATAACGAAAAAGAGAAAGGTGATAATAAACCGCATAGACTTTGTAAACTCTTGCATAGAATCACCCCTTTACTTCAAGCCAAAACCGCGTTTAAGACCGTTCCAAAACCCATCTATGAAACTGTCTTTAGCGGCTTTTTTGACTTTCTTTTTCTGCTCCGGCTTCATCTTTTGATACTTTTTATACGTGTCGTATCCTGTCGCTTTTTCAACTGCCTTTTTCGCTGTCTTTCCGGCTTCGTCGACGGTTTCTTTTGTAGATTCCCAACCATCTTTTACAACGTCCATCGGTGTAGAAATGTCAGGCGTCATTTTCTGTGCCATCTTTGACAGGTGTTTGCCGCCATAAAAGTCATCAAGAATAATCCATATGGCTGTGAGCGCCAGCGTGAAAAACAAAAGACCTTTTTCCATGTGTTATCCCTTCTTTTTGCGGCAGATAAAGAAGAACCAAAACACGATGATAATAACGGTGAGAACAAGAATTTTAGTCATTGCTTGACGCACCCCCGATTTTTGAAATAACCATTTTCAGATCGGTTAGAATTTCCCGTGTCTGTTCGTTATCCTTTGATTGTTTGAACATGAACCACGCGAGCATTACGCCCATGGCTCCGTTATTTAATAGGATTGAATAGATTTGCTCCACAAGTCACACCCCCTACACCCTTGCCGAGAATAGGAATACGACAAGGAACACAATGCCGAACCCCAGCAAGATTTGTTTTGATGTAATAGGGTCTTGCTTTACGTCATGCTCTTTTGCTGTGTCCTCATCATCGACAAGAGACATTTGATCTTCAGCTTCGGGAACTGTAGACGTTCGGGTACTCATAAACCCCATGTTTGGATATAAGTCTGCGGCATGGTAGAACATTTCACCTAGACCCATTTGTGATGGTGCGTTCATATAAATCCTCCTTCGTAGTAGTCAAATAAGAAAAGGAGGGAAAAGCCCTCCCGCGTGTATTAATGCAAGCGTGAAAGCTTTTCAGCAACGATTTTCACGCGCCCGCCTTTTTGAGTATTGAAGCGAATCCAAAACTCTGTAAGACGTTCGGTGTCAATATAGTCACGAGAGCCGCCGAGGTTTGGCAAGCCTTGGTTAGAGAAGTCAAACACATAAACCCCATCCGGTAAGACATAACCCAAGTCCGAATGATTTCGGGCTGCAAGTGCTGACGGCTTAATGCTGTAAGGGATGTCGGCTTGGTTAAATACCAATTCCAAGTTGCCCGCAAAGTCGCTGTCCTTCAGCGGGTTGCCTGACTCATCCGTAAAGTAAAACATGAGTTTACGGTAGATCGTCCCTGTCTGAAGCTTCACGATATTTTGACCGTTCCCGGTGAACTGTTCGCCTTTTTCGTTTACAAGCTTCAGGACAGAAATATCCGGCATAGCTTGTGGTACAGAAGGGACGGAGAACGTTTCAATTGTCGGCGTGATTTTCAATTGCTTCAGTGTAACGGTGTCTCCAGTAGCCAACTGATACGCGTCTTGCGCGCGTGCTGTATCAATCTGAAGGGAAACGGTTGTCTCCTCGTTTTGTAGCAAGATAAGACCGACCGGGTCACGTTGGTTTAAAGTTAATGGCAGCGCGACTTGGAATTTAATACGCGCGTCTTTACCTGACGTGCTCGCGGCTGTTTCAATGTAAGATAACGCCCGCGGACTTGATGCAGGTAATAGAACGTCTGGATTCAATCGGTTTAAGCTGTATAGGTGAAGGGCTTCGCCTGACACAACAAAAGGACGGAATCCACTGTTTAATTCCAGTGCAATATTTCTGATAATCTGGTATGGTGAAAATGGTTTAGTTGGAATTGCCGCGTTCTGCGATTTGAGAGAGACAGTCGCGTCAAATTCAACTAAAATTTGTGATAGCAGGCGTACTTTCGGTAGGTTGAATGATACCGTTTGTGCGTCCTCTGTCACTGTCTGTGTACCCATCATCTGCCATGTTTGGCGGGTAGCCTGCGAGAATAGTTGAGCCTTTGCCTGTGCTGATAGTTGCTGTTGAGTTGCCATAAATTAAAATTCCTCCTTAGACTTCTGCCGCGATTGTAGATACAACCGGGATATGATATTTTGCTGAAGCTTTCTTAATAATCCACATGAAAACCATCGTGATAAATACAGTAATGAACGTATGAACTAACCATTTAACCTTCATGCTTTTTTCCTCCTTATACTGCGTTTACTAATTGCGTCACACCGTTAACCGGATGCTTCGTGACAATAACCTTTGTTACGACAATGACCATCATTGTGAATAGCGCAATGACAATCATGTTCTTCAGCCCGACACCTGCAAATTTTCGTGTCTCCAAGTCATCACCTCCTTTAAAGCTTCAATTTTGCTAGTACCGGGTTTTGCATACCCACTTTCCAATACCAAAAATTGTGCCCGCCGGGTTGCTCCATAAATTGCGGCATCCCTGTTGCTTTCACAATCTTTTTACGGTCATCCGGGTTTTGCATGGTGAAAATGAAATAGTGTGAACTGTTGGCCATAGCAATGACCGGAATGTCTGTTGGGCGCTGGGTACAAGCCCAAACGACTGCTTCTTTCGAACGCCCGCGCGTGTATAAGGCTTTCAATTCTTTCGGGTAGTTATGGGCGCTTGGCGCGACTTCCATTAATTCGTCTATCCATAGAATCGTATTTTCACGCTTGTACACCCAGCTCATGAGCGCGTTGTAATATTCCGGCTCTAATTCTTCAGCGACCGGGCAATAGATAATTTTCGGCGTCTCGACCTCGGACACGTCTTCCAATCGGTGAACCACAGTAAAGTCCTTACCTTCCTGCAAGCCATGCCACAATTCCTGCCGTTTCTTGCGGCGCTCGTGTACTTCGCCTTTCGTATCAAGCTTTACCACATGGTCTTTCCCAGCGAGATATACCTCAGCGACAACCGATTTACCTGTACCGGTTTGACCACAGATAAAAACGTGTTCGTCATCGCCAATTGTCATTCGCATGTTTTCCACTTCCTTTCGTGCTGTAAGCTTTCACAACACGCTTCACGCCTTTACCTCTTTTCATAGCAGCCATGATGGACGGTTTCGGGATTTTGTCGTAAGGGATTTTCTCCACAACTAAAAATTCCTCGCCCTGTTCGATAATGTCCAAGTGTTCAAACCAATAACGGCTGTATTCATGCATGGGGATGTTGTAATAGAAGTCACCTTGCTTCAGCGTCACCATACCGGACATAGTCGATCATCCCCTCTAAATGGTTGAGGAATTTTAAGACATCAATATCCTCCGAAAGGGATGAGTTGATGTAAGGAGCCGCCAAATTGCTTACTAGTGGGTTCCCCAGATCGTTCAGCAGGCTTTTGATTAGTTCTTTCAGGCGCGCTTTCATTTCCTCGTTGTTCTGTTGGTTGTTTTGGTAGTTCTCGTTTTGGCAAGACATTTTTCTGTACCTCTTTCTTTTTAGGTTGTTTGGATTTCCACATAATGAATTTAGGTATAAAGATCGTAAAGCACGCAATGAGTAACGCTATATGGTCTGCATACTCACTGGCGACACCCGCCACGCCTTCAGACTTCGCCATGATGTTTGCGAGTGGCGTACATATCTGTTCGGCTTCATCGGCGGTTAATGCAAAGTCTTCCATCCCAGGTCGTGCTGCCACGATCGCGCTTGTCGTCAGTAACAGCATTTTCAGCTGGGATGAATCAACATTGCCCGCCGTCTTTTTCTTGGCTGCGCTTTTCTTTTTCGTGCCAGTACCAGGAGGGCGACCGCGTTTCTTTTTCGGCTGTTCCTCCTGGTCACTTCCCGGCACATCTACCATAACCACCCGAGGAGCGTTTTCGCTTTGCTTGGTGCTGGCTGTTCCTCTTCCTCCGGTTCCTCCACTTTTGGCGGTTCCGGTACTGGAATTTCCTGTGCTTGTCCCTGCGGCTGTTCCTTTGTTCCCATCAGGTTTTGGATGTCCTGTAGCAGATTCTTTGCCCATTTTGGCGCGTCCTCCTGTTCCTCTTTTTTCGGTGTTTCTTCAGCAGACGATTTTTCTTCTTTTTCTTCTAGTTCTTTTGGCATAGAAAATAAATCCTCCTTTTGTCCTATTTCTGTTCGATAAATTAAATAATATAGGAA
>NZ_JBSGXP010000223.1:0-9175 GCF_053610105.1 Kitasatospora sp. NPDC054939
GGCCGCCCCGGCCGCCTTTTCCGGCCAATGGTGTCGGGGGGGGGGGGCGGCCCCCCCCCCCCCCCCCACCACCGGACCCGGCGCGGTCGACCGCGCCGGGCGTTTGATGCAAGGACAGGAGGGGGGACAGGACATGCGCGTCACCCTGCTCACCGAGGGGACGTACCCGCACCAGCACGGCGGTGTCAGCGTCTGGTGCGACCAGCTCGTCCAGGGCATGCCCGACGTCGACTTCGACGTGATCGCCGTCACCGGAACCGGGCACGAGCCGCTGGCCTGGGAACTCCCCGCCAACGTGCGCTCCGTGACCACCGCTCCGCTCTGGGGCCCGGCGTCCGACGCCAAGCCCCCGCGCGGCAGAGAGATGCGGCGGTTCCTCCACGCGTACGAGCGCTTCCTGCACTCCGTCCTGGACCCCGTCTACACCACCCACTTCGGCACCGAGCTGTACGGCTTCGCCGACCTCGCCCAGCGCGGGCTGCTCAGCCCCGCACTGCGCAGCGAGCGCGCCCTGCGCACCCTCCAGCACGTCTGGACCCGCGACTACCTGCCCACCGCCGTCGCCCGGCCCACCCTGCACGACGCGCTCAACGCCACCGACCTGCTGGAGCACGCGCTGCGCCCGCTCTCCGCGGCCCCGCCGCAGGACGGCGTCGCGCACGCGGCCAGCGGCGGCCTGGCCACCCTGCCGGGGCTGATCGCCTCGCAGCAGTACGGCGTACCGTTCCTGCTCACCGAGCACGGCATCTACCTGCGCGAGCGCTACCTCGGCTACCGCACCGGCCCCTACCGCTGGCCGGTCAAGGCGCTGCTGCTGGGCTTCTACCGGATGCTCGCCGAGGAGAGCTACCGGCGGGCCGCGCTGGTCACCCCCGGCAACCGCTACAACCGGCGCTGGGAGGAGCGCGGCGGCACGCCGTCCGCGCACATCCGGACCGTGTACAACGGCGTCGACCCGGCGGCCTTCCCGCCGGCCGGCCCGGAGCCGCAGACGCCGACCCTCAGCTGGGCCGGCCGGGTCGACCCGATCAAGGACCTGGAGACGCTGATCCGCGCCTTCGCGATCGTGCGGCGCGAGATACCCGACGCCCGGCTGCGCCTCTTCGGCGGCACGCCCAAGGGCGGCGAGGCCTACCGCGACCGCTGCGTCGCGCTCGCCGAGGAGCTCGGCACCGGCGACTCCGTGGTCTTCGAGGGCCGCGTCGCCGATATCACCGACGCCTACGCGGCGGGCAACGTGGTGATGCTCTCCTCCATCAGCGAGGGCTTCCCGTTCACCCTGATCGAGGCCATGTCCTGCGGCCGGGCCACCGTCTCCACCGACGTCGGCGGAGTACGCGAGGCCGTCGGCGACACCGGACTGGTCGTCCCGCCGCGCGAGCCCGAGCCGATGGCCGCCGCCGCGATCGAGCTGCTGCGCGACGCGGAGCGCCGGGCCCGGCTGGGCGAGCAGGCCCGGCTCCGGGTCATCGAGCAGTTCACGCTCCGCCAGAACATCGACGGCTTCCGCGGCATCTACACCGAGCTGCTCGGCACCTCCCGCTGGCTGCCCGAGGGCGTCGTCGCGGTCGAGGACGCCGCCCCGGTGCCCGACTGGGAGCAGCCCCTGGTGGCCGAGCGCAGCGAGGTGGGTGCATGAGCGGGCCGCTGAGGCTGGTGCCGTACGAGGCCGGCCCCGACGAGACCGTGCAGTTGCGGGTGCCCCGGGCGGACGAGACCGGCCGGTTGCGCACGGCCCCGCCCGAGGAGACCGTCCAGCTGCGGGTGCTGCCGCGCAAGCGCCGCCGCCCGGTGCTGCCGGAGCAGGCCGCGGCCGAGGACGGGCTCGACCTCTCCGCCGACCCGCTGGACGAACTGGCCGAGCGGCTGGCCGACATCTGCGCCGACGCCGTGCACCCGTACGAGATCGCGGCGTTCCTGGAGTCCGACGGGCTCTCCGACGAGCAGGCCGCGCTGCTGTACGGCCGGCCGGACGCGTTCACCGTGGCCGAGGAGCTGTTCCGCAAGGTGCAGCGCCGCTACCCGGGGCCGAGCGCGGAGTTCGCCAACCCCTGGCGGGCGGACCCGTGGCGCTGCGTGGTGCGCGGCCTGGTCTTCGCCCTGCCCGGTCTGGGCTACCTGCTGGGCGCCAACCTGTTCGCGGCCACCCGGATGCGCTTCGGCCTGCCCTCGGGCATGCTCGCGCTGTCCGTGGCGACCCTGGTCAGCTGGTCCTGGAATCAGGCGCTGGCGCACCGCTCGTACGCCTGGCTCGGCCGCGGGCGGCGGCGCTCGGCCGGGGTCTGCCTGGCCGTCGGGGCGCCGCTGGGGGCACTGGTCTCCGCCACCGCCGGGTACGTCATCGGCGGCCCGCTGGGGGCGCTGTGCTTCGCCGCCGGGCAGTCGCTCTACCTGGGCGCGGCGACGGTGCTGCTGGTGCTGGGCCGGGAGAAGTTCCTCCTGGTCGCGCTCGCGCCGTCCTCCGTCGGGGCGGGCGTGGTGCTGGCGGTGGACGTGCCGCAGGCGGTGCGGACCGTCGTGCTGGTCGCCTCGCTGGCGCTGGCGCTCGGCCTCGCGGCCCGGGAGCTGGTCCGCTGCGTGCGCAGCGAGCAGGACGCCACGGAGCTGCGGCTGCCGCTGCTCCAGGAGGTCCCGCACCTGCTGTTCGGGCTGTCGGTCGGCACCCTCACGCTGATCGCCGGCCTCGGGGTGACCGTCCACCAGGCAATCCGCGACGGCGTGGTGAGCGGGGCCGCGGCCAGCCCGACGGGGCCGGCCATGGTCGCGCTGACGCTCAGCCTGGGCCTCGCCGAGTGGCTGCTGTTCCGCTACCGGGCGCTGGCCGTGGCCGCGCTGCGGACCAGCCACACCGCCGGGGCGTTCGCCCGGCGGACCGGCGGGATCCTGCTGGGCTGCCTCTTCATCTACCTGACCACCGTGGCGGCCCTGGACGCCGCCGCGACGGTGCTCTGGCCCGGTGCCCCCGACCTGGGCGTCCGGGAGCTGGGTGCGCTGCTGCTGCTCGGCGCGGCGCTCTGGCTGGCGCTGCTGCTGAACGCCTTCGGGCTCAGCTGGAGCACCGCCCTGATCTGTCTGGCCGCCGCGGGCGCCGAGTGCGCCGGGCTGCTGGCCGGTGCGGACCCGACGCTCCTGCAGCTGTTCGGCTGCGGGGCGGCGGCCGTCGTCCTCACCGCAATCGCCGGGCCCGTGCTCGGCCGCACCACCAAACACCGCTGAGCAACCACACAGCTCGGCCGTCCCCATCGCAGAAAGCGAACCTTCAGTATGAGCAGCGTTGTCGCCGTCACCGGAGCCGAGGGCTTCATCGGCTCCCACCTCGTCGAGACCCTGGTCGCCGACGGGCACCGGGTCCGCGCCATGGTGCAGTACAACTCCTTCTCCTCCTTCGGGTGGCTGGAGACCCTGGACAAGGAGGTGCTGGACTCGGTCGAGATCGTGCTCGGCGACGTCCGCGACCCGGGTTCCGTCACCGGCCTGGTCAAGGGCACCGAGGCGGTCTACCACCTCGCCGCACTGATCGCGATCCCGTACTCCTACCAGGCGCCGCACTCGTACATCGAGACCAACGTCACCGGCACCCTGAACGTCCTGGAGGCCGTGCGCCACCTGGACATCCCGCGCCTGGTGCACACCTCGACCAGCGAGACCTACGGCACCGCGCAGACCGTGCCGATCACCGAGGACCACCCGATCAACACCCAGTCCCCGTACGCCGCATCCAAGGCCGGCGGGGACCGCCTGGCGGACAGCTACCACGCCAGCTTCGGCACCCCGGTCGTGACGCTGCGCCCGTTCAACACCTTCGGCCCGCGCCAGTCGATGCGCGCCGTCATCCCCACCGTGATCGCCCAGCTGGCGGCCGGCGAGACCGAGATCACCCTCGGCGACCTGCGGCCGACCCGCGACTTCATGTTCGTCAAGGACACCGCCCTGGCCTTCCGCACGGTGGGCACCGCGCCCGCCGAGACGGTGGTCGGCCGGACCTTCAACGCCGGTACCGGCGGCGAGATCTCGGTCGGCGACCTGGTCACCCTGGTCGGCAAGCTGATGGGCGTCGACGTGGTGGTCAAGGAGGACGAGCAGCGCATCCGCCCGGCCAACTCCGAGGTGATGCGCCTGGTCGCCGACGCCTCCCGGCTGCGTGCGGCCACCGGCTGGGCCCCGGCCTTCTCCCTGGAGGAGGGCCTGGAGCAGACCATCGAGTTCTTCCGCGACCCGGCGAACCTGGCCCGCTACAAGACCGACATCTACAACGTCTGACCTGCTGGGCTCCAGTCGCACCGATTCCGTGGGGGAAACACCATGCACGCAGTGATCCTGGCCGGAGGCAAGGGCGTCCGGCTCCGCCCGTACACCACCGCTCTGCCCAAGCCGCTCGTCCCGATCGGCGACCAGCACGCGATCCTGGAGATCGTGATGCGCCAGCTCGCCGCCGCGGGCTTCAAGACCGTCACCCTGGCCATCGGCCACCTCGGCCACATCATCCGCGCCTACGTCGGCAACGGCTCCCAGTGGGGCCTGCGCGTCGGCTACGCGGTCGAGGACAGCCCGCTCGGCACCATGGGCCCGCTGCTCACCATGCAGGACCGGCTGCCCGAGAACTTCCTGGTGATGAACGGCGACATCCTGACCGACCTGGACTTCGCCGGGGTGCTCAAGCACCACGAGGCGTCCGGCGCGCCGCTGACCATCGCCACCTACGCCCGCCAGGTAAAGATCGACTTCGGGGTGCTGACCACCGACGACGGCTCCATCACCGGCTTCCAGGAGAAGCCGAGCATCGACTACCGGGTCTCCATGGGCGTCTACGGCGTCTCGCGCTCGGCGCTCGCCAAGTACACCCCGGGCCTGCCGCTGGGCTTCGACGAGCTGGTCCTCGACCTGCTCGGCGCGGACACCCCGCCGTCCGCGTACGACTTCGGCGGCTACTGGCTCGACATCGGCCGCCCGGACGACTACGACCGCGCCAACGCCGAGTTCGCGCTGATCCGCTCGCAGCTGCTCCCGGGCGAGCCCGAGGGCCTGTACGCCGTCCCCGGCGGGCAGGAGCCGCCGATCCCGGCCGCGCGCAGCGCCGCGGACTCGGAGGGGCAGCCCGCGACCGCCGTCCCCGTCGGCGCGGGCCCGGAGAACGACGGACGGGCCGCGTGAGAATCCTGCTGCTCGGCGCGGACGGCTTCCTCGGCCGGCACGCCGCCGACGTCCTGACCGCGCTGCCCGGCGCCGAGGTGCTGACGGCCGGCCGGCGGCCCCGGCACGACCTGCGCCTGGACCTCGCGGCGGCCCGCCCGGAGCCGCTCGCCGAGGACCTGGCCGCACTGGCCCCGGACGCCGTGGTGAACTTCGCCGGGGCGGTCTCCGGCAGCGCCGTCACCCTGGCCGAGGTCAACGCGCGCGGCCCGGCCGTGCTCTGCGAGGCCCTCGCCGCGGGCGCCCCGAAGGCCCGGCTGGTGCACATCGGCTCGGCCGGCGAGTACGGCGCCTGCGCGCAGGGCACCTCGCTGACCGAGGAGTCCGACGCCCGCCCGGGCGGCGTGTACGGCGCGACCAAGCTGGCCGGCTCCCTCGCGGTGGCCGGCTCGCCGCTGGACGCCGTGGTGCTGCGGGTGTTCAACCCGGTCGGCCCGGGTGCGCCGGCCGGCTCGCTGCCGGGCCGGCTCGCCGCCGAACTGCGCCGGGCCGCCCCGGAGGGGGCGGCGGGCGTGGTGCGGGTCGGGGACCTCTCGGCGTACCGCGACTTCGTCGACGCCCGGGACATCGCCCGGGCGGTCGGCCTCGCGGTCACCGCCGAGGGCCCGCTGCCGCGGGTGCTCAATCTCGCCTCCGGGCGGGCCAGGCCGGTCCGGGCGATCGCCGACGGCCTCGTCGCCGCGGCCGGGTTCACCGGCCGGATCGACGAGAGCGGGGCGGGCTCCGAGCGCTCCGCCGCCGTCTCCTGGCAGCAGGCCGACGTCTCGGCCGCCGCCCGCGCGCTCGGCTGGGAGCCGGCGACCGACCTCGCCGACACCCTGCGCGACCTGTGGCTCAGCACCGAACCGCAGGCCGCCGGATGACCGGCGCCAGCCACGACGGCCGCCTGCTGGTGCCGCTGTACGTCCACCCCGCGGTGGACCCGGCGGCCTGGCAGGCGGTCGCCGCCGCCGACCCCGCCCGGATCTCGGCCGTCGTGCTCAACCTCGCCGACGGCCCCGGGGACACCCCCGACGGCGTCTTCACCGAGGCCGTCGAGCGGCTGCGCGAGGCCGGGCTGCCGCTGCTGGGCTACGCCGACACGGACTACGGCCGCCGCCCGCACGCGGCCGTGGTCGCCGACATCCTCACGTACCGCCAGCGCCACGGCACCACCGGCGTGTACCTCGACCAGGTCGCCACCCAGCCGGGGGCGCTGGCCCACTACCGGCGGCTGGCCACGGCCGCCCGCGCGGCCGGCTGCACCACGGTGGTGTTCGGCCACGGCGACCACCCCGACCCCGGGTACGCCGAGGTCGGGCTCGCCGACCTGCTGGTGACCTTCGAGGGCGACTGGGAGGCGTACCAGTCGCTGACCCTCCCGCTGTGGACCGGCCGGCACGCGGCCGCCCGCTTCTGCCACCTGGTGTACGACGTCCCCGCCCAGCGGGCCCGGGAGGCGACCGCGCTGATCGCCGGCCGCCGGGCCGGGGTCGGCTGCGCCGTCCCCGGGACCGGGGCGAACCCCTGGAGCACCCTTCCGCACGGCCTGAGCGCCGTCGAGCCGATCTGACCGATCCGGAGAAGACCGTGACCCGACGCACCCGGCCGATCCTGGCCTCGCTCGTCCTCGCCACCGCCCTGCTGGCGACCTCCTGCAGCTCCGGCAGCGACGAGGACGCCCCGTCCGCGGACGCGACCGCCGCGCCGCCGGCGTCCACCGCCCCGGCGTCCACCGCCCCGGCCGCGACGCCCGCCCCGAGCACCACCGAGCACGGCACCACCCCGCCCGGCACGACGCCGCCGGGCAGCACGCCCCCGGGCACCCCGGCCCCCGGGACCACCACCGCGCCCGGCACCCCGCCGGGCACCACCGCCCCGGGCAAGCCCTCCGGCGGCCAGCCGGCCCGCTGGCAGCCCGCCCCCGGGCTGGCCTGGCAGTGGCAGCTCGGCGGCAACGTCGACACCTCGGTGGACGTACCGGTGTACGACATCGACGGCTTCGAGACCGACGCCTCGGTGGTCGCCGCGCTGCACGCCAAGGGCCGCAAGGTGATCTGCTACATCAACGCCGGTTCCTGGGAGGACTTCCGCTCGGACTCGGCCGCCTTCGCCAAGGCCCTGCAGGGCTCCAGCAACGGCTGGAAGGGCGAGAAGTGGTTCGACATCCGCAAGATCGACCAGCTGCGCCCGCTGATGGCCGCCCGCTTCGACATGTGCAAGGCCAAGGGCTTCGACGCGGTCGAGCCGGACACCATCGAGGCGTACAACCAGAACAGCGGCTTCCCGCTGACCGCCGACGACCAGCTCCGCTACAACCGGATGCTGGCCCAGCTCGCGCACGAGCGCGGCATGGCCATCGGCCTGAAGAACGACCTGGACCAGATCCCCGCGCTGGTCGGCGACTTCGACTTCGCGGTCAACGAGGAGTGCGCGGAGTTCAACGAGTGCGCCCGGCTCTCGCCGTTCATCCAGGCCGGCAAGGCCGTCTTCCACGTCGAGTACAAGCTCGGGACGGAACGATTCTGCACGCAGAGCAAGGCTCTCAACCTCAGCTCCATGCAGAAGAAGCTCGAACTGGACGCCTGGCGGAAGCCGTGCTGAACACCTCCGCCGCCAGGCGGACCAGCCGCAGGGTTACTTGACCGCCAGCCAGACGACGGCGGCCAGAACCGCCACCGCCACCACGGCCACCACGGCGATCACGCCGGTACGGCTGCCGCCGCTGCTGCTGCCGTAGGTGGAGACGGAGCCCGGTGCCTGCGGCGCCGGGCTCTCGTCGACGAACGCCCGGAACATCTGCGTGCTGCCGGCGGGGTCGTAGTCGTTGTCAGCCATGGCACGGACTCTAACGAATCCGCAGGCCCGGCCGACACCCCGGTCCACCCCTCCCGTCGCACGGCTGCGACGGCGGTGCGACAGCCGTGTGAACACCCGGCCGCCCGCGGAATGGCCGCCCGCCCGATCGGGTTGACTTCCCTCATGACCGAAATCCGCAGTGACGCTCCCGGCCGGGTGAAGCTCGGCTCCTCCGACCTCGCCGTGTTCCCGCTCTCCCTCGGCGGCAACGTCTTCGGCTGGACGGCCGACGAGGCCCAGTCCTTCGCCGTGCTCGACGCCTACGCCGCCGCCAGCGGCAACTTCGTCGACACCGCCGACACCTACTCCTCCTGGGTGCCCGGCAACAGCGGCGGCGAGTCCGAGACCATCATCGGCAACTGGCTGCGCTCACGGGGCAACCGGGACGACGTCGTGATCGCCACCAAGGTCGGCATCCATCCCGAGGCGACCGGCCTCGGCGCCGCCAACATCGCCGCCGCCACCGAGGCCTCCCTGCGCCGCCTCAACGTCGAGCGGATCGACCTCCTCTACACCCACCGGGACGACGACACCCCCGTCGAGGAGTTCGTCACCGCCCTCGACACGCTGGTCCGGGCCGGCAAGGTCCGCGCGGTCGCCGCCTCCAACATCAGCGCCGAGCGGCTCACCGAGGCCCTGGCCTTCGCCGAGCGCGAGGGCCTCGCCCGGTACGTCGCCGTGCAGCCGCACTACAACCTGGTCTCCCGGTCGACCTTCGAGGGCCCGCTCGCCGACGCCGTCGCCGCGCACGGCCTCTCCACCGTGCCGTACTTCGCGCTGGCCTCCGGCTTCCTGACGGGCAAGTACCGCCCCGGCGCCGCCGACGTGGACAGCGCCCGCGCCCAGGGCGCCGCCCGCTACCTGGCGGAGCCGCGCGGCCCCAAGGTGCTGGAGGCGCTGGACGCCGTCGCGCTGGACCGCGGCGTCGAACCCGCCACCGTCGCCCTGGCCTGGCTGGCGGCCCGCCCGACCGTCGCCGCCCCGATCGCCAGCGCCCGCACCGTCGAGCAGCTCCCCCCGCTGCTGGCCGCCGCCTCGCTGCGCCTCACCGCCGAGGAGACCGCCCTGCTGGACGCCGCCTCCGCCTGAGCCCGGGCCGCGCCGGACGCGGCAGCACGCGAGTCGGCGCCGTCCACAGGCTGTGGAC
>NZ_JBSGXP010000224.1:0-9117 GCF_053610105.1 Kitasatospora sp. NPDC054939
GGCCCGGGGGCAGCTGCCCCCGGGCCCTCGCGCGTCCGGCGCCGGGGAGCCCCCGGTTCAGTCGAGCAGCAGCCGGGTGCCGGGCGGCAGCTCGCCCTCCCGCAGGTGGGCCAGCAGGGTCTCGCGCAGTGCGGCGGCGGCCCGGGTCGGCGGCACCTCGCGGCCGTGCGCCACGGCGATGGTGCGGCCGAGGCCCGGCCCGGCGAACGGGGTGACCGCCAGCCCCGAGCGGGCCGCCACCATGCCGGGCAGGACGGCAGGCCCGAGGCCCGCCCGGACGAAGCCCAGGACGGCGTCCATCTCGCCGCCCTCGACCGCGAACTCGGGTTCGAAGCCCGCCGCCCGGCAGGCCGCGATCGTGGTCTCCCGCAGGTCGTAGCCCTCGCGGAACATCACCAGCGGCCGCCCCTTCAGTTCGGCCACCCGCACCCGCTTCCGGCGCCCGGCGGTCGCGGCGACCAGGACGAGCTCCTCGTGCAGCAGTTCGGTGACGGCGAGGGCCGGGGCGGACTCCCCGCGGCGCGGGGTGATGATCAGGGCGAGGTCCAGTTCGCCCTCCGCGAGCAGCCGGACGAGGTCCCGCGAGCCGCCCTCCCGCACCGCCAGCGCCACCCCCGGGTAGCGGTCCCGGAAGGCCCGCAGGACGTCCGGGACGAGGCTGGTGCAGAGGCTCGGCGGTGCCCCCAGCCGCACCCGGCCGCGGCGCAGCTGCACGGTCTCCTGGACGGCCAGCCGGGCGGACTCGGTGTCGGCGAGGATGCGGCGGGCGAGCGGCAGCAGGGCGTCCCCGGCGTCGGTGAGGGCGATCCGGCCCCGGGTGCGGTGGAACAGCTCCGCCCCCAACTCCCGCTCCAGGGCTCGGATCTGCTGGGAGAGGGACGGCTGGGCGACATGCTCGGCCTCGGCCGCGCGGGTGAAGTGGCGGGTCTCGGCGACCGCCAGGAAGTAGCGGAGTTGCTGGAGCTGCACGCCGTCCAGGATACGAGCACCCGATAGCCGGTGCCTATCGTCACGAGCCGCATCCTGTCTTGGACGCCATTGTCGGGACTTCCTACCGTTGACGCCATGACAACCGCGACCCGGACGGCCCGGCAGCCGTCCACCCTGGCGACCCTGTGGCGGTCGACCGTCGGCAAGAAGGCGGTCATGGCCGTCAGCGGACTGGTCATGCTGCTGTACCTCGTCGCCCACATGCTGGGAAACCTCAAGGTCTTCTTCGGCCCGGACGACATCAATGGCTACGCGGCCTGGCTGCGCACCCTCGGCGAGCCCCTTCTCGGGCACGAGTGGTTCCTGTGGATCGCCCGCGCCGGCCTGCTGGCCGCCGTCGTCCTGCACGGCGTCGCGGCGTACCAGCTCAGCCGGCGCGACCTGGCCGCCCGGCCGAGCAAATACGTGCACCAGCGGCGGCGGGCGAGCTACGCGACCCGCACGATGCGCTGGGGCGGGGTGATCCTGGCGCTGTTCATCGTCTGGCACATCCTCGACCTGACCACGCTGACGGTGAACCCCAACGCCGAGCACGGCCGCCCGTACCAGAACATCGTGGCGTCCTTCTCGACCTGGTACGGCTGCGCCCTCTACACCGTCGCGATGCTCGCCGTCGGCCTGCACGTGCGGCACGGCTTCTGGAGCGCCGCGCAGACCCTGGGCGCCAACAACGCCCGCCGCGACCGGGCGCTGAAGCTGACCGCCAACGGCCTCGCTCTGCTGCTGACCGTCGGCTTCCTGTCCGTCCCCGTGGCCGTGATGACCGGAGTGGTGAAGTGAACCCGACTGGTGAAGTGAACCCGAGCGGTGAGTTGAGCCGGAGTGGTGAGTTGAGCACGTACGCCTCGTACCGGACCGGTGAGCCGATCGCCGACACCAAGGCGCCCGCGGGGCCGATCGAACAACGGTGGGACCAGCGGCGGTTCGAGGCCGGGCTGGTGAACCCGGCCAACCGGCGCAAGCACACCGTGATCGTGGTGGGCACCGGCCTGGCCGGCGGCTCGGCCGGCGCCACCCTCGCCGAACAGGGCTACCACGTGGTGCAGTTCTGCTTCCAGGACTCCCCGAGGCGGGCTCACTCGATCGCCGCCCAGGGCGGCATCAACGCGGCCAAGAACTACCGCAACGACGGCGACTCGATCCGCCGGCTGTTCTACGACACCGTCAAGGGCGGCGACTTCCGCGCCCGCGAGTCCAACGTCCACCGGCTGGCGCAGGTCTCGGTGGAGATCATCGACCAGTGCGTGGCCCAGGGCGTGCCGTTCGCCCGCGAGTACGGCGGGCTGCTCGACACCCGCTCGTTCGGCGGCGTCCAGGTCTCCCGGACCTTCTACGCCCGCGGCCAGACCGGACAGCAGCTGCTGCTCGGCGCCTACCAGGCGCTGGAGCGGCAGATCGCGGCCGGCAACGTGGAGATGCACCCGCGCACCGAGATGCTCGACCTGCTCATCGTCGACGGGCGGGCCCGCGGGATCGTCGCCCGCGACCTGGTCACCGGGCGGATCTCCACCCACACCGCCGACGCGGTCGTGCTCGCCACCGGCGGCTACGGCAACGTCTTCTACCTCTCCACCAACGCCAAGAACTCCAACGCCACCGCCGTCTGGCGGGCCCACCGGCGCGGCGCGTACTTCGCCAACCCGTGCTTCACCCAGATCCACCCGACCTGCATCCCGCGCTCCGGCGACCACCAGTCCAAGCTGACCCTGATGAGCGAGTCGCTGCGCAACGACGGCCGGATCTGGGTGCCCAGGGCGAAGGGCGACACCCGGCCGCCCGCCGAGATCCCCGAGGACGAGCGCGACTACTACCTGGAGCGGATCTACCCGGCCTTCGGCAACCTCGTCCCGCGCGACATCGCCTCCCGCGCCGCCAAGAACGTCTGCGACGAGGGCCGCGGGGTCGGCCCCGGCGGGCAGGGCGTCTACCTGGACTTCGCCGACGCGATCCGCCGGCTGGGCCGCGACGCGGTCGCCGCCAAGTACGGCAACCTCTTCGAGATGTACGAGCGGATCACCGCCGAGGACCCCTACCGGGTGCCGATGCGGATCTACCCCGCGATCCACTACACGATGGGCGGGCTCTGGGTCGACTACGACCTGCAGACCACCGTGCCGGGCCTGTTCGCGATCGGCGAGGCCAACTTCTCCGACCACGGGGCCAACCGGCTGGGCGCCAGTGCCCTCATGCAGGGACTGGCCGACGGCTACTTCGTCCTGCCGCCCACCCTCAACGACTACCTGGCCCGCAACCCGGTCGCCGCCGTCCCCGGGGACCACCCGGAGATCGCCTCGGCGGAGGCCGAGGTGGCGGACCGGCTGAACCTGATCCTGGCCGTCGACGGCGACCGCACCCCCGACTCCTTCCACCGCGAGCTCGGCGAACTCCTCTGGGACAACTGCGGCATGGCCCGCGACGAGGCCGGACTGCGGCGGGCGCTGGCCGCGATCCCGCGGCTGCGCGACGAGTTCTGGCGCCGCATCAAGGTGCCCGGCACCGGCGAGGAGCTCAACCAGGCGCTGGAGAAGGCCAACCGGCTGGTCGACTACTTCGAGCTCGCCGAACTCATGTGCCTGGACGCGCTGCACCGCGCCGAGTCCTGCGGCGGCCACTTCCGCACCGAGAGCCAGACCCCGGACGGCGAGGCCGCCCGCCGCGACGAGGACTACGCCTACGCCGCCGCCTGGGAGTTCACCGGCACCGGCGAGGCGCCCGTCCTGCACCGCGAGGACCTCGTCTTCGAACACGTCCACCCCACCCAGCGGAGCTACGCGTGAACCTCACCCTGCGCATCTGGCGCCAGACGGGCCCGGACGCCCCCGGCGCGATGACCACCTACCAGGTCAGCGGGATCAGCCCCGACATGTCCTTCCTGGAGATGCTCGACACCCTCAACGAGGAGCTGATCGTCCGCGGCGACGCGCCGGTCGCCTTCGACCACGACTGCCGCGAGGGCATCTGCGGCGCCTGCGGCATGGTCATCAACGGCCAGGCCCACGGCCCCGAGCGCACCACCACCTGCCAGCTCCACATGCGGCACTTCGCCGACGGCGACACCATCGACATCGAACCGTGGCGGGCCGCCGCCTTCCCGGTCGTCAAGGACCTCGTCGTCGACCGCAGCGCCTTCGACCGGATCATCGGCTCCGGCGGGTACATCACCGCCCCCACCGGCAGCGCCCCGGACGCGCACGCCACGCCCGTTCCCAAGGAGGCCGCCGACACGGCCTTCGAGCACGCCGAGTGCATCGGCTGCGGGGCCTGCGTGGCGGCCTGCCCGAACGGCTCGGCGATGCTGTTCACCTCGGCCAAGGTCGTCCACCTCAATGTGCTGCCGCAGGGCGCGCCCGAGCGGAGGTCCCGGGTGCGGAACATGGTCGCCGCGATGGACGCCGAGGGCTTCGGCGGCTGCACCAACACCGGCGAGTGCGCGACGGCCTGCCCCAAGGGCATCCCGCTGCCGAGCATCGCGGCGATGAACCGCGCGTTCCTGCGGAGCGCCGCCGGGTAGCGGAGCCCGGCGCCCTCCCGATGCGGCCCGCGCGTGCGCGCGGGCCGCATCCCTTGGCACGTACGGGAGTTGACGTGCACAAAGCATGCAGGTCGGGAGCGGACACCGGACGATCACAACTCGGCAACCCCCGGACACATCCTCCCCATCGGGCTATAGCGTCTCCCCACCACGATCACGCCAGTCCTCAGGGAAGACGATGCGTATCACCACCCTCACGACGCCCCTCTCCGCCGGCCTGCTGCTCGCCCTCACCGCCTGCGGCACCACCACCGCCCCGGGCGCCCGGCCGACCGCCGAGACCCCGGTGGCCGCCGCCGTCACCACCACCGCCGCCGCGCCCGCCCCGGACGCCGCCGCCGTCACCGCCAAGCTCGCCGCCGCCGGACTCCCGGTGAAGCTGACCGTCGTCTACGACGCCACCACCGACCCGGCCGGCAAACTCGGCAAACCCCAGCAGTACGTCAGCAAGACCGCCTTCGACGACACCCGGATCGCCGGCCTGCCCAAGGCCACCGCCGCGGCCGGCAAGGGTCGCCGCGACTCCATCGCCTACGGCGGCACGGTCGAGGTGTTCGCCACCCCCGAGGACGCCCAGGGCTGGGCCGAGTACATCGACAAGGCCCAGCAGTCGATGGGCTCCCAGATGACCCCCGACCACATCTTCCGGCGCGGCACCGTCGTCGTCCGGGTCTCCCACCTGATCCCGGCCGACCAGGCCCGCGCCTACCAGGCCGCCCTCTGAACACCCCGCTGAACGCCCCCCGCCCGTCGCGCTGCCCCCGTCTCCCCGCCGGGGGCGGCCGCACGTCCGGACGGCCTCAGAACAGCTCCCCCTGGGCCCCCGTCTCGGCGGGGCGGCACCGCTCCACCAGGCCCACCCCCGCCACCCCGGCCGGCGTCGGCCCCGCCCCCGCGACCGGGGACAGCGTCCAGCCGGTCAGCCGGCGGGTGTCCAGCAGCAGCGGCAGCGCGTGCCCCGGGTGGTCGAGGAACAGGTGGCGGCCGACCGGGGCGCGCAGGGTCCCGGCCAGGACCGCCCCGTCGGTGAGCGCGGTGACCTCCAGGTAGCCCTCCGGCGCCCCGTCCGCCAGGCCGTACAGCCCGAGGTGGTCGGTGATCGGGTGGTCGGGCAGCAGGTCCAGCCCGTGATGGCCGGCGAGCAGCCCGTGCGCCTGCCGCCGGGCGGCCGCGAGCACGGCGCGCCCGCCCGCCCAGGCGTCCCGCTGCCACCAGCCCTCGGCCTTGGCCCGGCTCTTGAACCGCTCGCGGGCCAGCCCGGAGGCCGCGACGGTGAGTTCGGCGCGCCGGACCGCCGGCAGCGGTCCGCGGGCGGCCAGGGTCCAGACCAGGGCGCCCTGTTCGAGCAGCCGGCTGCTGCCCCGCTGCTCCGCGGTGAGGCCGACCTTGAGCAGGCCCTCGCCGAACCAGGCCAGGTAGAGGTGGTAGCTGCGGCCGTCGTCCAGGATCTGGTCGCGGGCGAGCGCGAGGCCCCGGTCGACGCTCTGGCAGGCCGGGCACTGCACCGCCCCGCCGTCCGGCTCGATGGCGGCCCGGTGCGGGCACGGGGTGCGCTCGGTACGTCCGGCCAGCCAGGCCCCGGTGCAGCGGCGCGGACCGGTGAGCCGCCAGCCGACGGCCGTCCCCGGGGTGACGGCCCGCTCGTGGCTGCGCCGGCCGTTGGTGGCGGTGAGCAGGGGTCGGCCGTCCTGCCAGTGCAGGCCGGTGGCGATCCAGCCCGGCTGCTGTGGGTTCACGCGAGTCCCTCCGTACGAACCCTGCGAGGCTACCCGCTACCGCCGGCGCCCCCGCCCGGCAGGCCCCGCGGCCGTCCGCCGAGAGAGGGCGGGATCCGGACGATTCCGCAGGTCGACGGCCGGTCTCCGGGGGGATCGGGCGAGATCCCCGCGGTCCACGTTCTATTGTGGCGGCGGGCGCGGCCGGGAGGCCGGCGCGGGAGCGAAGGGGTGGACGTGGCGGGGCGGCGGAACGACGGGGTGCTGGCGGTCTGGGCGGAGGCGCAGCGGCAGCAGCAGCGCCGGGAGGAGGCCCGCTGGCGTGCCCAGGCGGCCGAGCAGCGCCGGCGGGAGCGGGAGGAGCGCGAGGCACAGCGGGCCGCGGCGCGCACCGAGCGGGAGGCGCAGCGCGCGTACCAGCAGTCCCGGGAGGCGGAGGCGGCCCGGCGGACGGCGGAACTGGACGGCCGGGTGGCCGAGTTGCAGGGCCTGTTGGGGACGGGGCTGGCGCACCCGGCGTTCCGTCCGCAGACGCTGCTGACGGCGCGCACGGTGCCGCCGTTCGAGCCGGGGCGGCTGGGCGAACCGGTCCCGATGCCGGACCAGGCGCGCTACCACGTGATCCCGCCGGACCCGGTGCAGGCGCGCAATCCGGGGATCCGGCAGCAGTACGAGCAGTACGTGGCGCAGGCCCGGGCCCGGTTCGAGCAGGACTGGTACGCGGCGCAGGCCGCCGAGGCGGACCGGCAGCGCCGGCTGGCGGAGTACCACGGCCAGTACCTGGAGTGGGCGGCCCAGCTGCGCCGCCAGGACGAGGAGCGGGCCGTCCGGATGCGCGAGCTGCTGGAGCGGCTGCGCGGCGGGCAGGCGGAGGCGGTGCAGGAGTTCTTCTCGGGTGTGCTGTACGCCTCGGCGGGCTGGCCGGAGGGCTTCCCGCACCGGCTGGTGGCGGCCTGGGAGGCGTCCACCCGGCAGCTGGTGGTGAACTGGGAGCTGCCCGGCCCGGACGTGGTGCCGTCGGTGGGCCGGGTGCGGTACGTGAAGTCCGACGACCGGGAGGCCGAAGTCTCGCGGCCTGCGACCGAGCGCAAGGCGCTGTACCGGGAGGTGCTGGCGCAGAGCGCGCTGCGGGTGGTGGCGGAGCTGTTCCGGGCCGATCCGGACGGGCTGCTGGGCTCGGTGGTGCTGAACGGCTTCGTCCGCGGGATCGACCCGGCGACGGGCCGCGAGTCGGAGCGGTTCCTGTCGACGGTCACGGTGACGCGCGCCGAGTTCGCCGGGCTGTCGCTGGACCGGGTGGCCGCGCCGGAGTGCTTCGCCGCGCTGGGCGGGAAGCTGTCGGCGCGCCCCGAGCGGCTGGACGAGGTGCGGCCGGACCGGCTGCCGGAGACGGTCGGCGGCAGCATGGCGGGGCAGGGCGGCGAGGAGGACCCGGACCTCTTCGAGATGGACCCGATCGAGTTCGAGGAGCTGATCGCCGAACTGTTCCGGCTGCGCGGCTTCCGGGTGATGACCACCGCCCGCAGCGGCGACGCCGGGGTGGACGTGGTCGCCGAGGACCTCGACCCGGTGACCGGCGGCCGGATCGTCATCCAGGCGAAGCGCTACCGCTCGACGGTGTCGCCGACGGCCGTCCGGGACCTCGATTCGACGGTGCGCCACCACGGCGCGATCAAGGGCATCCTGGTGACGACGGCGGGCTTCGGCCCGGGCTCGTACGAGTACATCCGCAACAAGCCGCTGACCCTGGTGAGCGGGCCGGAGCTGGTGGAACTGCTGGCCGAGCAAGGCCTGCGCGGTCGGCTGGGCAATGCCGACCGCACCTCCGACGGCGCCCCCGACCGCAGCGCGAACCGGGCCGGCGGCCGGAACGGCGCCGGGGCCCGCGGGCGGACCGCGGCGGCGGCCGGGCCGGAGGCCGCGGGGACTGCGGCCGGGGCGGGCGCGGACCCGGTCGGCGGACCGACCCGCGTCGAGCTGGTCTGGCAGAGCCGCACGGCCGGCGGCGACGCGGTGGAGCTGGACGTCTCCGCGTTCCTCTGCGGCGGCGGCTCGGTGCTGAGCGACGAGCACTTCGTGTTCTTCAACAGCCCGGAGGACCCGGACGGCGCGGTGCGGCTGCTGCCCACCCGCTCGGTGGCCGGCGAGCCCGCGCGGGCGGCCGAGCTGGTGCTGGAGCCGGCCCGGCTGGCGCCCGCGGTGGACGAGGTCGCGGTGGCGGTCTCCACCGAGGAGGAGGGCGCGCCGGCCCTGCCGCTGGGCTACGTGCACGGGCTGCTGCTGCGCGCCGAGGCCGGTCCGGGCGTCGCGGTGCCCGAGCGCTGGGAGGCCGCCACGGCGGGGATGTCGCAGTCGGCGATGCACGTCGGGTCGTTCCGGCGCTCCGGCGGGTCCTGGCGGTTCGAACCGGCCGGGAAGGCGGTGGAGGGCGGCCTCGCGGGGCTCGCGGTGCGCTGGGGCGTGGCGGTGGAGTGACGGGGCGGGTGCCTCGGGGGCGGGCGTCCAGGAGGCGATGCCCCGGGGCGGGTGTCTCGGGTGCGGCGTCTTGGGTGCGGCGTCTTGGGGAGGCCGGTGTCTCGGGGGGCGGGTGTCTCGGGGGCCGGTGTCATACCTGAGGAGGAGAGCGGCCCCCGCCGACCCACCCGGAGGCGGAGGCCGACCGTACCGGCGGGCGACATTCCGACGTTTTCCCTGCTGGGAGGATTGAACGGCACACAAACACCGTCCCAAGTCCCCCTCTGGAGGACTCCCGTGAGGAGCATCCCCGTGACGACGTCCGCAACCCCCGTCCGCACCGGTCGGGCCGCCGCCCGCGCCACCGGCCTGAGCAAGGTCTACGGGGAGGGGGAGACCCGCGTCGTCGCCCTCGACAACGTCAGC
>NZ_JBSGXP010000225.1:0-9032 GCF_053610105.1 Kitasatospora sp. NPDC054939
GCGCGGGGCCGCACCGCCGCCGCGTTAGTGTGCATACGTGAGTCTTCATGTCGTCATAGGATTCGGACCCGCCGGCGCCGCCACTGCGCGGCTGCTGGCCGCACAGGGTCACACCGTACGGGTCGTCACCAGGACCGGCCGCAGCCCCGAGCCGGGGATCGAGCACGTCGCGCTGGACGCCGCCGACAGCGGGCGCCTGACCGCCGCGGTGCGGGGCGCGGACGCGATCCACAGCTGCGCCGCACCGCCCTTGCAGCACTGGGCGCGCGACTGGCCGCCGCTCGGCTCCTCGCTCTGCGCGGCGGCCGAGGCGAGCGGTGCCGTGCTCGTCATGCTCGGCAACCTCTACGGCTACGGCCCGGTGGACGGGCCGCTGACCGAGGAGCTGCCGCTCGCCGCGACCGGCACCAAGGGCCGGGTGCGCGCCGCGCTGTGGGAGCAGGCGCGGTCCCTGCACGAGCAGGGCCGCATCCGGGCGGTGGAACTGCGCGCCTCGGACTTCTTCGGCCCCGGCGTCACCGACGGCGGGCACCTGGCCGCCCGGGTCGTCCCCCGGGTGCTGGCCGGGAAGGCGGTGTCCGCGCTCGGCGATCCGAACGCCCCGCACAGCTGGAGCTACCTGCCCGACGTGGCCGCGGCGATGGCCGAGGTCTCCGGCGAGGAGAGCGCCTGGGGCCGGGCCTGGCACGTGCCGACGGCGCCCGCGCAGTCGGCCGGGGCGATGGTCGCCCGGCTCGCCGCCGAGGCCGGCACCGGGCCGGTCGCCGTCCGCGGGCTGCCTCCGGCGGTGCTGCGGGTGGCCGGGCTGTTCTCCCCGCTGCTGCGCGAACTGCAGGAGGTCCGCTACCAGTTCGAGCGCCCGTTCGTGATCGACGCGAGCGCCTGGGAGGCCCGGTTCGCGCTGCGGGCCGCACCGCTGGACGAGCAGGTGAAGGCGACCGTCGCCTGGTGGCGGGAGCGCACCGCCGGCACCCGCTGACACCGGCACGGCCCGGGCCGCCGGGGTGCGGTCCGGGCCGGTGGGGGCGGCGGTGCGCAGCGGCTCGTCAGGGGGTCGGCTGCTGCTGGGTGGAGCAGTGGATGCCCCCGCCGCCGGCGGCGATGGCGTCGATGCCGACCGGGACGACCTCGCGTCCGGGGTGGAGCTCGGCGAGGATGCCCCGGGCGCGGTCGTCGGCTGCCCGGTCGCCGAAGCGGGGCATGATCACGGCGCCGTTGACGACGTAGTAGTTGAGGTAGGTGGCGAGGAACTCCGGCGGGAGGTCCGGGTCCCCGCCGAGGTCGGGTTCGGGGAGCTCGACGATCCGCAGGGTGCGGCCCCGGGCGTCGGGGGTGCTGCGGAGCACCTCCAGGGCCTGGTCGGAGGCGCGGGACCAGATGTCGGGCGGGGTGTCGGGGCCGGGGCGGTGCAGGACGACGACGCCCGGTTCGGCGAACCTGGCGAGGGCGTCGACGTGGCAGTCGGTGATGTCCTGGCCGGCCACGCCGGCGAACCAGATCACCTTGCGGACGCCGAACAGCTCCTTCATGGCGGCCTCGATCTGCTCGCGGCTCTTCCCTGGATTGCGGTTGGCGTTGACCCAGGAGCTCTCGGTGGCCATCAGGGTGCCCTCGCCGTCGACCTCGATCCCGCCGCCCTCCCCGGTGATCGGGGCCTGGATGCGCCGGATGCCGTAGCGTTCGAGGAGCCGGCGGGCGACCTGGCCGTCCTCGGCGTGCGGCTGCTTGTCGCCCCAGCCGTTGAAGTCGAGGTCGACGCCGGCGATTGCGGCGGGCCCGGTGACGAAGGTGGGGCCGGTGTCGCGGGCCCACAGGTCGTCCACCGGCAGGTCGACGACCTCCACGGTGGAGCCGCACAACTGCCGGGCCTCGGCGCTCTGGTCCGGACGGGCCATCAGCACCACGGGTTCGAAGCCGGCGACGGCCTGGGCCACGTGCGCGATGTCGGCGCGGACGGCGGGCAGGTCCTCGCCCCACACCTGCTCCAGGGCGGGCCAGGCCATGAAGGTCCGGGTGTGCGGCGCGGACTCGGCCGGCATGGCGTACAGGGCGGCGGGGTCGGTGGTGGCCGGTCCGGCGGCCGGGCTCGGGGAGCTGCCGCCGCCGGACGGCGGGGTGCCGTCGGTGTCGGACCCGTCCATGGTCCAGGTGCAGCCGTCCAGCAGGGCGAGGGCGGCGGCCACCGCTCCCGACCGCAGGACGGCCCGGCGGGAGAGGGCGGATTCGTTCACGGCTGGCCCCGTCTGCTGTCGGACATCACCCGGTTCCGGGCGATATCCGACAGTAGAGGGGGCCGGGGAGCGCGCGGGTGAGCCCGCGCGCCGCCGTTCGGGGGAATCGGACCCGGACCGCCGCCGTGGGGTTGTCGGCGGCCCGGGCCCTGCTCGGGGGCGCCGCTACAGCGCGCGGCGGGCGGCGGCGATGGCGGACGGGTCCCAGCCGGGTCGGGGGACGGAGTCCAGCAGCAGCCGGGTGTAGGGGTGGCGGGGGCGGGCGAGCACCTCGGCGGTCGGCCCGGACTCGACGACCCTCCCCTGCCGCATCACGATCACGTCCTCGGTGACGCACCGGACGACGCCCAGGTCGTGGGTGATGAAGAGGTAGCCGATACCGGTCTGCTCGCGGATGTCGGCGAGCAGGTTGAGGATCTGCGCCTGCACCGAGACGTCCAGGGCGGCCACCGCCTCGTCGAGGACGAGGACGGCCGGCTCGACCGCCAGCGCCCGGGCGATGGCGACGCGCTGGCGCTGCCCGCCGGAGAGCTGCCGGGGCAGCGCGTCGGCCTCGCGTTCGCCGAGGCCGACCCGGTCGAGGAGTTCGGCGATCCGGCGGCGGTGGTCGGTCCCGGGGAAGTGCAGCCGCAGGGTCTCGCGCAGGGAGGCGTCGACGGTGGTGCGCGGGTCCAGCGAGAGGTACGGGTCCTGGAAGACCATCTGCACCTCGCGGGCCCGGGCGAGCCGGTGGGCCCGGCCGCGCCGCCGCTCGGTGCGGTCCCGCCGGTGCACCAGGACCCGGCCGGTGTCGGCGCGCTCCAGGCCGACGACGATCCGGGCGGTGGTCGTCTTGCCCGAGCCAGAGCCGCCGACGATGCCCAGCGACCCGCCCTCCTTGAGGTGGAAGGAGACGTTGTCCACCGCCTGGACCCCGCCGTAGGCGCGGTGCAGGCCGACGGCCTCCAGGACGGTCCTCCGCATCGGCGGCGCTCCCTCCGGGCGGGCCCCGGCCCGCCGCTCCCGGTCGGCCGGCCCGTTCCGGTCGGGCAGCTGGTTCCGGTCAGACATCGGCGCTCTCCTCCGCGGTCCGGTCGCTGTGGTGGCACGCGGTGCGGCGGGCCGGCTCGGCCGCCACCGGCAGCAGGGCGGGCGCCTGCCGGGTGCAGAGGTGGGTCGCGAGCGGGCAGCGCGGGGCGAACGGGCAGCCGACGACCTCCTCGCGCAGGCCGGGCGGCCGGCCCTCGATGGCGGCGAGCCGGCCGCCGGGCGCGTCGTGGCGCGGGGTGGAGGCGAGCAGCGCGGCCGTGTAGGGGTGGCGGGGCCGGGCGAAGAGGTCCGCGGCGGGCCCGGTCTCCACGATCCGGCCGGCGTACATCACGTACACCCGGTCGCTGATGGCGGCGGCCAGCCCGAGGTCGTGGGTGACGAACAGCAGGCCGGTACCGAAGCGCTGCTGGAGGTCGCCGAGCAGGGCGACCACCTCGGCCTGGGAGGTGACGTCGAGTGCGGTGGTCGGCTCGTCGGCGAGGATCAGCGCGGGGTCGCCCATCAGGGCTGCCGCGATCATGACGCGCTGGAGCATGCCGCCGGACACCTGGCCGGGGAAGCGGCGCAGCACGGCGGCGGGCAGGCCGACCGCGTCCAGCATCTCGACGGCCCGTTCGGTGGCGGCCCGGGCGGTGAGCGGGCCGCTGGAGCGGACGCCCTCGGTGAGGAAGTCCCCGAGGCGGTGCATCGGGTTGACGGCGGCGCGGGGGTCCTGGAAGACCATGGCCGCGGTGTCGGTGCGCAGCCGGCGCAGTTGTCCGGGCGTCATGGCGAGGACGTCCGCGCCGTCGACCCGGACGGTGCCCTCGGTGGCCGCGCCGGGCGGGAGCAGTCCGAGGACGCTGCGGGAGGTGAGGCTCTTGCCGGATCCCGACTCGCCGACCAGGGCGACGGTCTCCCGGGCGGCGACGGTCAGGTCGACGCCGGCCAGTACGGGCCGGGCGGTGTCGGGCAGCCGCAGGTGGTACGCCTGGATGTCGAGGATGCTCATCGGTCCCTCCGGGCGACCCGGTCGGCCCAGCGCTCGCCGACGACGTTGAAGGCGACGACGGTCAGCACGATCGCCAGGCAGGGCAGGACGGCGGACAGCGCGTAGCCGTGCTGGACGGCGGACTGCCCGTCGAAGACCATCCGGCCCCAGTCGGGGGTGAGCACGGGGACGCCGAGGCCGAGGAAGGAGAGGCCGGCCAGGTCGAGCAGCGCGTAGCCGAAGTTGACGGTCGCCTGGGCGAGCACCACGGGGGCGATGCCGGGGACGACGTGGCGCAGGCAGATCTGCAGGCCGGAGTGGCCCTGCACGCGGTACGCCTCGACGTACGGGCGGGCGCGTTCGGCGAGGACCAGCGAGCGGGTGAGCCGGCTGACGTACGGCAGGTAGGCGACGGCGAGTGCGAGGACCGGTGCGAGCAGGCCCTCCCCGTACACCGAGACGATCAGGATGGCGAGCAGCAGGCCGGGGAAGGCGAAGACCAGTTCGGTGCTGCGGGAGAGCAGGGAGTCCAGCCGGCCGCCGCGCCAGGCGGCGGTGGCGCCGACGGCGACGCCGGCCAGGGTGGAGAAGGCGACCACGCCGAGCGGGCCGAGCAGGGAGGTGCGGGCTCCGGTGACCAGCCGGGCGAGGGTGTCGCGTCCGGCGGCGTCGACGCCGAGCAGGTGGTCGGCGGAGGGTCCGGCGAGGGCGTTGCCCAGGTCGACGGCGTTCGGGTCCGCGGGGGCCAGCCAGGGGGCGAGCAGTGCGGCGAGGACGACCAGGCCGACGAAGCCGAGGCAGAGCCGGTGCAGCGGGGCGCGGGTGGTACGCAGCCGGGCGAGGCCGGGCCGGCGCAGCAGGGCGGCGGTCATCCGGCGGCCTCCTTCGTGCCGAGGGTGACGCGGGGGTCGACCAGCGGGTGGAGCAGGTCGACCACCAGGTTGACGGCCATGAAGAGTCCGACCATGACCAGGGAGATGGCCTGCACGGTGGGGAAGTCCTTGGTGGAGGTGGACAGTTCGAGGAGTTGGCCGACGCCGCCGACCCCGAACGCGGTCTCCACCAGGACGGTGCAGACCAGCAGGGTGGAGACGACGAGCCCGCCGGTGGTCAGCACGGTGCCGAGGGCGTTGCGCAGGACGTGGCGGCGGATCACCCGGTGCTCGGCGACTCCGCGGCTGCGGGCGACGGTGACGTGCTCCTGGCCGAGCACGTCGAGCATCGAGGCGCGGGTGACCCGGGCGAGCGTGCCGATCAGGTAGCAGGCCAGGGCGAACGCGGGCAGGGTGAGGTGCCACAGCATCTGCCCGAGCCCGTCGCCGGTGCCGCTGGCCGGGAACCAGCCGAGCTGCACCGCGAACAGGCCCTGCAGCAGGACGGCCGCGACGAAGGACGGCGTGGCGACGGCGACGGTGGTGGTGACCAGGATCGCGGAGTCGGTGCCGCCGCCGCGCACCGCGCCGAGCCGGCCGAGCAGCACGCCGATCACGATGACCAGCACCAGCGCCATGGTGACCAGCAGCAGGGTGACGGGCAGGCGGTCGGCCAGCAGCCGGGAGACGTCGGTGCGGTAGGTGATCGAGCGGCCGAAGTCGCCGTGGACGACCCGGCCGGCCCAGCGCAGGTACTGGAGCAGGAACGGTTCGTCCAGGTGGTACTGGGCGTTGATGGCCCGGATCGCCTCCGGGGAGGCCGAGCGGCCGGCGAGCAGGAAGCTCGCCGGGCTGCCCGGCGCGAGGTGCAGCGCACCGAAGATCAGGAAGGAGGCGCCGACCAGGGTGGCGGCCATCTCGGCCAGCCGGCGGGCGGCGAAGCGCAGGAAGCTCACTGTGCGGCCCCGACCGCGGCCGCCCACGGGTGGTACAGGTAGGAGATCGTGGTGGGGGCGCCGGTGATCCGCTTGTTGAGGAACACCGCGGTGGGCCACTCAGCGACCGGGATCCAGAGCAGCTGCTCCGAGGCGATCCGCTGCAGCTCGGCGGTGACGGCGAACCGCTGCGCCGGGTCGGTGGCCTCGACGGCCTTCTGGACCAGGCCGTCGTAGGCCGGGTCGCTGTAGGACGCGAAGTTCTGGTACGCGCCGGTACGGAAGTTGGCGAGCAGGTCGAGCGGGTCGGTGATGGAGTCGTAGTACGTCTCCGGGAACATGTCGATGCCCTCGCGGGCCTTCGGGTCGGTGAACAGCGCGGTGAAGGCGTTCGGGGCGATCGTCCGGAGCCGGACGTCCAGGCCGATCTTCGCACCGGCCGACTGGACGGCGGTGGCCAGCACCGACACGTCCTGGCCGATCGGGCTGGTGGCGACGGTGAGGGTCTTGCCGGTCGCGCCCGCCTCCGCGATCAGCGCCTTGGCCCGCGCCAGGTCGGGGGCGGTCGGGGTGAGCCCCTCGAAGGCCCTCGACCGGACCTCCTCCGGCGCGGCGGCCCAGGCGGCCCGGCTGGTCAGCGAACCGGTGACGCTCCCGGCGCCGCCGAGTCCGGCCCGCACGAAGCCGCTCCGGTCGAGGGCAAGCGAGAGCGCCCGGCGGACCCGGACGTCACCCAGAACGCCCTGCATGCTGGTGACGTTGACGTTGACGGTGCTGAGGCCCTCGCCGAAGTACAGCGCGCCGGCACCGCTGGAGCGCAGCCGCTCGTACGCCTCGGTGGGGATCAGGTAGCCGCCGTCGGCCTCGCCGCTGAGCAGGGCGTTGACCCGGGCCGAGGGGTCGGTGAGGAAGCGGAACCCGACCTTGGCCGACTTGGCCCGGGTGCCCCAGTAGCCGTCGAAGCGCCGGAGCTCGACGGACTGGCCCTTCTGCCACGCGCCGAGTTCGAACGGCCCGGTGCAGGCGAGGCCGCCGCCGGTGCCGTAGTCCTGGCCGGCCGCCTCGATGCCCGCCCGGGAGGCCACCACACCGGCGGCGGTGGCCATGTACTGGTTGAACTGCGAGTCGGGCCGGTTGAGTTCGACGGTGACCTGGAGCGGGCCGGTCTTCGTGACGGTGCGGACGTTCTGGAACTGCTGCGCCCAGGCGGAGGCGTTCTCCGGGTCGGTCTGCCGGCCGAGGCTGTACACCACGTCGTCGGCGGTCATGGTGCCGCCGTTGTGGAAGCGGACGTTCGGGCGCAGGTCGTAGACCCAGGTGGTGGGCGCGGGGTTGGAGACCTTCTCGGCCAGCCCCGGGGCCAGGGTCAGCTGCGGGGTCCACCGCATCAGGCTCTCGCAGACGTTGGCGAGCACGGTGTTCTGCGGGTAGTCGAACGCCGAGATGTAGTCGAGGGTCGGCGGTTCGGCGTAGACGGCCCAGGTGAAGGACTCCAGGTCGCCCTTGGCGGGCGGGCTGTCGGCGGAGAGCCGGTAGGCGGCGGCGTCGGCCGCGCCGTTCTTCGGCGGCCCCGCGCAGGCGGTGGCGAGCACGGACGCGGCGAGGGTGAGCGCGGCCAGGGCGGCGGCCGGGAGGGCGGTCCGGCGGCGCGGGGAGCTACGGGTCGCGGACCCGTCCTGGGGAGCTGGCATGAGGGTGGGCTCTTTCCGTGCGTGACGGGGCGAGGGGGTGGCCGCCCGGCGGGCCCGCCGGGGCGGCGAGGTGGTGCGGGGTGGCGGGGTGGTGCGGGGGTTTGTTGGTGCGGCCCGGCGGGGGGGTGTCGGGCCGTCAGGCCGTGGGGCGGGCCACCGGCACCTGCTGGGTGATGCAGTGGACCCCGCCGCCGCCGAACGCGATCACCCGGGAGCGGACGCCGACCACCTTGCGGCCGGGCAGGGCCGCGGCGATCACCGCGAGCGCGCCCTCGTCCTGCTCCGGGACCCCGGCGACCGGCACGACCACGCCGCCGTTGGCGACGTAGAAGTTGAGGTAGCCGACCTCCACCCGGGTCCCGTCCACCTCGACGAAGGCGCTCTGCGGCAGGTCGACGATCTCCAGCCGGCGGCCGCGGGCGTCCACGGCGGCCTCCAGGACGGCCCGGTTCTCGCGCATCCGGAAGTAGTCGGGGTGCTCGGGGTCGCTCGGGAGCTGCACGACCACCTTGCCGGGGGCCACGAAGGCGCAGACGCCGTCGACGTGGCCGTCGGTCTCGGTGTCCAGCAGTCCGCCGTACGGCAGCCAGATCACCGTGCTGACACCGAGCTTGGCGATCAGCTCGGCCTCGATCTCGTCCTTGGCCATGCCGGGGTTGCGGTTCGGGTGGAGGAGGCACTGCTCGGTGGTGATCAGGGTGCCCTCGCCGTCGACCGTGACGGCGCCGCCCTCCAGGATCATCCGGGAGTCGATGCGCTCGACGCCCATCCGCTCCAGCAGCACGCCGGCGATCCGGTCGTCGGTGTCGTACGGGTGGTGCTTGCCGCCCCAGGCGTTGAAGCGGAAGTCCACACCGGCCCGCCGCCCGTCCGGCCCGAGCACGAAGATCGGCGCGGAGTCGCGGAACCACGAGTCGTCGATGGGCAGTTCGACCACCTCGATGCCGTCGCCACACAGGGCGCGGGCCTCCTCGCCCTGGCCGGGGCTGGCGACCATCGTCACCGGCTCGAACGCGGCGATGGCGCGCGCCACCTCGGCGTACTCGCGGCGGGCCTCGTCCAGGGTCGCGCCCCACAGGTCGGGCCGGGTGGGCCAGGCCATCAGGCAGCGCTCGTGCTCGGTCCACTCGGCCGGCATGCGGAAACTCACGATGGGACTCATCTCTGTCTAGCGGGTCGGTCTGGCTGGTCTGGCGGGTGGGACGGGCCGGTCCGGCCGGGCGGGGCGGCTGTTCTGGCGGCGGGTCCGGTGGGGGCGGGCGCCGGTCCGGCCGGGCGGGGGCGGGGGGGCGCCGGTCCGGCCG
>NZ_JBSGXP010000226.1:0-8730 GCF_053610105.1 Kitasatospora sp. NPDC054939
GTTCGGGCCGGCGCGGCGGCGATGCTCCTCGGTGCGCGGCACCGGAGGGCGATGCCGCGCCGCCGGATCACTCCGCGTTGATGATGATGACGCTGAGCTCCATGGTGTCCCCCCTCTCCGGGTGTCGCGCACTCCGGCCGAGCGGCTCGGGGCGCTTGGGGCGACCTACCTGACGTCACATCAATTCCGTTAACAGGAAACGATGTTCAGGGGATCGGAGATCACTTGTTGATGACGATGACGCCGAGCTCCATGACCGTACCTCCCTTCGCACTGCGAGGAGTGCCCGGCCGCCGCGGCACACCGCGGACGGCCGGGAGCACGGGCCGGGACGGGCTCACACCCGCCGCGACTCAGCTCAGTTCTCGTTGATGATGATCACGCCGACGGTCATGGGATTCCTCCTCCCCGGGGTTCCGCCGCCCGGCGGCCGGTGGGCCGGTCCGGGGGGCTGTGGACACCGAGGAGTCTGTCCGACCCCGGTCACGCGCGGCATCCGCAGAACTACGCAACTGCGGATCCGGGCGCTGCGGATGCACGGTCCGCAGAAGTACGCAGCGACCGGGCGACCCCGCTACGTAGTCGGCTGCGCGGCGCCGGCCGCCGGGTCCTTCTTGGGCCAGATCAGGTACGAGAGCGCGATGATCCCGTGCAGCGCGGTGACCTGCGCGGCGCTGAACTCCCAGCCGCGCAGCGCCGCGGCGCCCGCGCCGGGGCCGACGTACCAGGCGGCGATCTCCAGCAGCACGACGGCGACCGCGGCGGCGAGCAGCGTGCGCAGCCAGGTCCGGCCCTCGTGGCGGGCGCGGGGCCGGCCGTAGCGCGGCGGCTTGACCGGGGGCGGGCCGCCGCCGAGCCGGTGGGCGGCGTGGCCGTCCAGCCAGGTGATGGTGCGGTGCCCGTACCCGACGGTGAAGCCGATGTAGAGCGCGGCGAGGCCGTGCTCCCAGCTCGGTTCGGCGCCGTTCCTGAGGTCGACGGTGGTGGCCACCAGCAGGACGACCTCCAGGAGCGGTTCGCAGAGCAGCAGCACGGTGCTGGCGCGCCGCCGCTTGAGGACGTAGCGGGTGACGAGCCCGGCGGCCAGGAGGACCCAGAAGGAGACCTCGCAGGCGATGATCAGAGCGACGATCACGTCTCAACTCCCTTCGGCCGCGCGGCCGGAAGCCGTTGCGGCCGTCGCTGACCTTTCATCAAAGCACCACAATTATCGAACACTTCCATAAGTTCTCGCACATCTGGCAGTACAGTTCACTCATTGCTCTCCGCTCTCCGGAAACACCAGACGTCAACAAGCGGGACGCGTCCTGCCACGGGAGTGAAACCCACCGGCTGGCATGGACGCGTCATATGCGTCAAGGAGGGGTGTTCATGCTCTCTGCGGAATCACAGGAGACCGAAGACCTGTTGGTCGGAAGGGACGCCGAGACCGCCCGACTCGCGGCGGTGGTAGCGGCATTGGAATCCAGACGGCGCACCGTCGTGGAAATTGCCGGGGACCCCGGTATTGGCAAGACCCGTCTGCTCGGAATACTGTCGGCGCTCGCCCGACAACGCGGCGCCGACCTCGCGCACGCCCATGCCGTACGCGGCAACACCGCGCCCTACCAAGTGTTTCGTGAAGCCTTCAGCGACGAGCACGGTCCGCTCCCGGACTCCCTCGACGAGGACGGCCTCTTCACCGCGATCCGCGCCCGGCTGTCCGGCTGGGCGGCGGGCGAGGGCGGCGGCGTCCTGTTGCTCGACGACGTCCACCTCTGCGACGAGGCCTCCTACCGGCTACTGGCCCGCCTGATCAGGACTCCGCTGCCCGGCCCCGTCGTCCTCGCCCTCGCGCACAGCCCGCGGCGGACCGGATCGACCCTGCTCGAAGCACTCGACCAGGGCGCCCGGACCGGGGCCGTGGTCCGGATCGAACCGAAACCGCTGTCCACCGAGGCGGTCGCCGCCCTGCTGGATCGCTGGCATGGCCCCGAGCACAGCCGCCCCGGCCCCCGACCCGGCCTCCCCGGGGAACCCGGCACCGGCGCAGGCCCGCGGGCCGAACCCCTGCTCGACCCCGCCTCGCACGCCTACGCCGAGGAGTTACGAGCCGCCTCCGCCGGCAACCCCCGCCACATGCGCATCCTGACGGCCGCGGGCTGGCAGCCCCACCTGTGGCCCGACCGTCCCGGCACCGACCCCGGCGGCCTGCTCCGCGAGGCCGTCCCCCTGGCCGCCGAACTGGACGCGCTCACCCCCGACGCCGGCCGGGCGGTCGGGGCGATCGCCGCCCTCGGCGACACCTTCCGGCCCGACGATGCCGCCGAGGTCTCCGGACTGCGGCTCGACCAGTTCCTCGACGTCCTCGCCGACCTGCTCCGGGCCGACGCGGTACGCCCGGCCGGCTCCGGCGGACGGTTCGCCTTCCGGCACCCGCTGCTGCGACACGTCGCCCAGGAACGCGCCCACGTCGCAGTGTTGTTGACGGCCCGCCAGCGCGCCCTCGACCTGCTGCGCCGCCGCGGCGCCTCCGCCGTCGAACTCGCCCGGCACGCCGAACACCTGGTCGGCACCGACCCCACCGCGGCCGAACTGCTGGCCCGCGGCGCCGCCGAGGTCCTGCCGGACGCCCCCTCCACCGCGGTCCGCTGGCTGCGGCTCGCCCTCGACGCGCTGCCGAGCGGCGACCGCCCCACCCCGGAGCGGGCCGACCTGATGCTGGAGTACTGCCGAGCCCTGATCGCCGCCGGCCGGTTCAAGGAGGCCAGGGCCGCGGCCCACGAGGTACTGCGCGACGACAGCTGCCTCACCGCCGACCTGCGCCTCAAGGCCTGCACCACCCGGGTCGCCGCCGAACGCCAGCTCGGCCGCTTCGACGAGGCCGAAGCCGTCGCCCGGGCGGCCCTGACCGCACTACCCCGCCCGCTGCCCGCCGCCCCGGTCGGCCTGGTCTTCGAGTACGGGCTGCTGAACCTGATGCGCGGCACCTACCACCAGGCCCGCGACCTGGTGCGGGAGGCCGTCCGGGCCTCCCCGCTGCCCGCCACGGCCGGGGGCGCCGGGGACGCCGAACTTGAGGCCGCCACCTCGGTCCGGGTGCTCGCCGCCTTCGGCGACAGCTACCTCGGCGACACCGGCGCCGCGCTCCCCGCGCTCACCGAGTGCGTCCGCCTGGTCGACCGCCTGCCGGACTCCTCGGTGGCCCGCACCCCGGAACTGCCCACCATGCTCGGCTGGACCGAGCTGTTCCTGGAGCGCTTCCCCGCCGCCTCCCGGCACCTGCGCCGCTCGCTCGCCCTCGCCCAGGGCGGCGGCCCGCAGCAGATGGTCCCGCACACCCTGCTCGCCCTCTCCTGGATCGACCAGGAGGCCGGCCGGCTGCACCAGTCCGAACGCTGGGCGGTGGAGGCCGAACGCGCCGTCCGGGCCACCGGCGCCCGCGACTGGATCAGCATCTGCTCGGCCGCCCGGGTCGGTGCGCTGATCTGGTCCAGGAGCCGCAGTGAGGGCGCCGACATCGTCGCCCTCGCCGAGGAGAGCGTGCGCACCATCCGCCCCGACAGCAGTTGGTGGGCCGGATCAGCCGCCCTGCAGCTCGCCCAGGCCCGCCTGCTCCACGGCGACGCCCCCGGCTGCGTCGACACCCTGCTGGAGGCGGGCGGCGGGGAGGACCTCCCGCACTTCCAACCCGGCTTCCGCCCCATGCTGCTGGGCATGCTCGCCACGGCGGCCCTGCGCAGCGGGGATCCGGACGCCGCCCGGCGCTGGGCCGAGGAGGCCGACGCGACCGCGGACCGGATGGGCCTGCCGACCCAACGGGCCCACGCCGACCGCGCCCTGGCCGTCCTGCACGCGGCCGAGGAGCAGCACGACATCGCCGCCAAGCTCTACGACCAGGCCGCCCGCGGCTTCCGGCTCGCCGGGCGGCCCGTCCAACAGGCGCAGACCCTCCTGATGGGCGCGCCCTCGGCGGAGGCAACCCTCGACCGGGCAGCGGCCGAGGGCTGGCTGGAGTCCGCCGAGCGCCTGGGCCGCCTGCACGACGCGGTCCGCATCCAGGAGGAGGCGGCCGAGGTCCGCCGCACCCTGACCACCGCCCGCTGCGCACGGGACGGCGGCCGGTCGGTGGTCGCGCTGCGGCCGGACATCCACACCGTCACGGCCCAACTCACCACCCGGGAGCGCCAGATCGCCGAGCTCGCCTCGGCCGGCCTGCGCAGCCGGGCGATCGCCGACGAGCTGTTCCTCAGCACCCGCACCGTCGACACCCACCTCGCCCGGGTCTACCGCAAGCTCAACGTGCCCTCGCGCACCGCCCTCACCCGCCTCCTCCTGGGGGTGACCGACGCCGAGTCCGCCTGACCCTCCCCCGCACTCCCCCGTCCGCCCCGGGCCCCACCCCGGGGCGCCCACGCGCCCGGGCCCGTCCCGCACGGACAGTCGCCCGGCGCCGCAGCGGAAAGTCCCCCCGGCGCCGTCCGGAACGGGCCCGTGACGGCCGTGCGCGGGGCCGTCGGCGGACGTTCGGCCGAATCTTGAGGGATGGGCCCCGCCGGGCCGTCGCTGCGCTCGCCGAGCAGGCCGCACGGGCGTCAGGACACCGGCCCTGACCTGGGCTTCTGACCGGATTCCCGGTAGTCTCGGAGGCCACGGAGAGGGGGCCGGATGGACCGGGACGTACGGACCGTCGAGGATGTGCTGACACTGCTGGACCGGCTGTTCGCACCGGAGGCGGACCGCTGGACGGACGCCGGCGGGGGCGACTGGTGGGACGGCTTCTACGCCGACCGCGAGCGGGCGGTGCCGTTCTTCGTCGACCGGCCGGACGAGAACCTGGCCGACTGGCTGGACCGCGGGCTGATCCGGCCCGGCCGGGCCCTCGACCTGGGCTGCGGGCCGGGCCGCAACGCGGTGCACCTGGCGAGGCTCGGCTTCCGGGTGGACGCCGTGGACCTGTCCGCGACGGCCATCGCCTGGGGCCGGGAGCGGGCCGCGGCGGCCGGCGTCCGGGTGGACTTCCACCACGGCAACGCCTTCGAACTCGCCGGCACCGTACTCACCGGCGGCTACGACCTGGTCTACGACTCCGGCTGCTTCCACCATCTGCCCCCGCACCGTCGGGTGAGCCATCTCGCCTTGCTGGACGGATTGTTGGCGCCCGGCGGGCACTTCGGCCTGACCTGCTTCGCGGCCGGGTCGATGGGCTCCGAACTCGACGACGCGGACTTCTACCGGGACGCCCGGCTGCACGGCGGGCTCGCCTACACCCCCGACGCGCTGCGCCGGATCTTCGGCGGGCTGACCGAGGTCGAACTGCGCCGGATGCGCGACGAGCCCGCGGACTCCGCCCGCTTCGGCGAGGACTTCCTCTGGACCGCACTGTTCCGCCGCCCGGAATCCGCCCCCGCCTGACGCCCGGTGGCCGGTCAACCGACGTGCGGGGCGTGGCCGGTCGGGAGGTCGCGGGTGCGGTGCAGCGGTCCGGTCAGCAGGATGGCGCCCGTGCAGACCAGCAGGGCGGTCATCGTCCACAGGGTCGGCCGCAGCCCGATCGCCGCGCCCAGGAAGCCGCCGAGGAGGCCGCCGACGGGGATGGTCGCATGGTTGACGAACATCGAGGTGGCCACGATCCGGGTGAGCAGCCGGGGCGGCGCGTAGGACTGCCGGAAGCTGCCGAGCACGATGTTGCCGCACACCACGCCCCCGGTCACCACGACCGAGCCGAGCACGAAGAACCCGAGCCGCCACCCCGGTGCGGCCAACGGCAGCAGCAGGCCGAACGGGGTGGCGCCGAGCAGGACGACCAGGACGCCGCGGGCGGTGCCGAGCCGCCGGCAGACCGGCCGGACGGCCAGCGCCCCGAGGACGCCGCCGAACGCCCCGGCCGAGGCGAGCACGCCGACCGCACCCGGCGACAGCCCGACCTCGCGGACCAGGAAGAGCAGTTGCACGGACTGGTAGCCGGTGAGCACCAGGTTGGCGCAGGCCCCGAAGAGCGTCAGCGTGCGCAGGTACGGGTCGCGGGCGATGAAGGCGAGCCCCTCCCGGACCTGTGCGGCCAGCGGACCGGCGGGCGGCGGCCGCTCGGCGCCGGCGGGCCTGCGCCGGATCGCCAGCAGGGCGGCGGTGGCGACCAGGAAGGTGACGGCGTCGGCGAGCAGTCCGGCGACCGCGCCGAACGCCTGGGCCAGCAGCCCGCCCGTGCCCGGTCCGGCCACCCGGGCGGCCGCGGCGCTGCCCTGCAGCTTGGCGTTGGCCTCGATCAGTTCGTCGCGCCCGAACAGTTCCGGCAGGTACGCCTGGTAGGCGGCGCTGAAGAACACCGCGGCGGAGCCGGTCAGCAGGGCGACCGCCAGTAGGTGCGGCAGGGTGAGCGCGTCCAGGGCGGCGGCGACCGGCACGCTCACCAGCAGGGCTGCGGAGGCCAGGTTGCAGCCGGCCAGCACGGCCCGCCGCGGCAGCCGGTCGACCCAGACGCCGGCGGGCAGGCCGAGCAGCAGCCAGGGCAGCCAGACGGCGGCGGTGAGCACCCCGACGGCCTGCGGGCCTGCGCCGAGCTCGACGACGGCGACCAGGGGGAGGGCGACCGAGGTAATGCTGCTGCCGAGCGTGCTGATGCTCTCGCCGCCCCAGAACAGCCGGAAGTCGCGGTCCGCGAACAGGCCCCGGCGCGACCGGGGGCGCAGCACGTCCTCCGGCGCCTTCGGATGGCCCGCCTCCGACCGCTCCGTCTCCGACCGCTCCGTCCGTTCCGGTGCGGGCGGCGCCGTCACGGCTTGGCCGGGACGGCGTGGGCGAACGCGAACACGGTCTCGCGGGCCTGCCCGTCCGCGGGAACCGGCCGGTCCGACCACTTGTTCAGCACGGCGACCAGCTCCGCGCCCAACTCCCTGGCCTCGTCCGGCGTCAGGCGCAGCCAGGTGTCGGCGGCGACGGAGCAGCCGTCGCGCCACTCGGGGGCGTAGGTGTGCCGGGCGGCGTTCCAGGCGCGGACCAGCTCGGCCTGGCGCTCCAGGAGGAGCGAGCCGGCCGCGTCGGCGACCGCCTCGGTGACCGCGTCGCCCTCGAAGTCGGCGCGGGCCCAGCTGAGTTCGCTGTGGCCGAGGCGCCACCAGCGTTCGCGCCGGTCGCGGGCGAGTTCGGGGGCCTCCTCGACGAGTCCGCTCGCGGCCAGCACCTTGAGGTGGTGGCTGATGCTGCCGACGGCCTGCCCGGTGCGTTCGGCGACCAGGCCGACGGTGGCGGGGCCGTCGACCTTCAGCAGGTCCAGCATCCGGCGGCGCAGCGGGTGGGTGAGGGCGGCCAGGACCCGGGAGTCGTCGATCCGCCGTACGCCCCGGGGCGGCTGCGCGGGCGCGGTGCCGCTCGCGCCGGTCTCGTTGTCGCTCATGCGGTCAGAGTATCCACAAGAACTCTTGTGCAACAGCCCTTGTGCAAGATTCCTTGTGGACGGGTCCCGGTCGGTGGCGCGGCCCGCCCGCTGCGGCGAGCATGGGTGTGTACGGGTGGGTACGGCACGAGGAGGCAACGGACATGCGGCATCCCGACACTCCGCACAACAGGCCCGAGGGCATCTCCCCGCACGCCCTGAGCAACGACACGCTGCTGCACGAGCTGGAGCAGCTGCACCGCACCCGGCACGAGACCTTCCTCTACGGGTCCGAGGACGCGCTCCACCGCCACACGCTGCGGACCGGCCAGCTGGAGGAGGAGTACCTGCACCGCTTCCCCAACCGCCTGGTCACGGCCGCCCGGACGCGCGCCGGGGCCCGGGCGAGGGAGGCGGCGGCCCGGGTCGAGTCGCTGCCGGATTGACATCCTCCCCGGCCTAGAGGCCGGGGATTCCCGCCTGCTCCCACCGGATGGGTGGGGGCTTCGGGTGGGTTCCTGCTTCGCTGCGCTGTGCGGGCACGGATGCCCGTCTGACCTGCGCTCGACAGGCTGACACCGCCAGTCCGGCGGCCTTGGCGACGTTGAGCGCCGCGTTGATGTCCCGGTCGAGGACGGTCCCGCAGGCCCCGCAGGTCCATGTGCGCACGTGCAGGGGCTTGGGACCGTCCTTGACGCCGCACTGTGAGCACACCTGGGACGTCGGCTCGAAGCGGCCGATCCGGATGAGGGTGCGCCCGTACCGTGCGGCCTTGTACTCCAGCATGTCGACGAACTGCGACCAGCCGGCGTCGTGCACCGACTTGGCCATGCGCGTGCGCGCGAGTGCCTTCACCGCCAGGTCCTCAACGGCGATCGCTTGGTTGTCGCGGATCAGCCGGGTGGAGAGCTGGTGGTGGAACTCGCGCCGCGCATCCGCGACCTGCGCGTGTGCGCGGGCGACCCTGGTGCGGGCCTTGTCGCGGTTCTTCGATCCTTCGGCCTTGCGGGACAGGTTGCGCTGGGTTTTCTTGAGTTTCTTCTCGGCGCGGCGCAGGAAGCGGGGACTGTCGATCTTCGTGCCGTCGGCCAGGGTCGCGAAGTGCGTCAGCCCCAGGTCGATGCCCGTCGCCGTATCGGTGTCGGGCATGCGGGCCAGGTCCGCGGCGGGGTCGGTCTCGACGACGAACGAGGCGAAGTACCGGCCGGCGCAGTCCTTGACCACGGTCACCGTGGACGGGTCGCACGGCAGGGTGCGCGACCACTTCACCACCAGGTCGCCGACCTTCGGCAGGGACAGCTTCCCGCCCGGCGTGATCTTCCACCGGGCGTTCGCGGTGAACCGCAGCGCCTGCCGGGTGTCCTTGCGCGACTTGAAGC
>NZ_JBSGXP010000227.1:0-8681 GCF_053610105.1 Kitasatospora sp. NPDC054939
CACAGGGTCCGGGGGCGGGGCCCCTCGGCGGGCCGGTCAGGCGCCGCGCAGCACCGCGCCGGTGCGGGCGAGCGCCTCGGCGACCGCGGCCTCGCGGGCGGCGGTGGCCTCCTCGGCGGTCAGCGTGCGGTCGGCGGCCCGGAAGCGCAGCGCGTACGCCAGGGACTTGCGGCCCCCGCCCACCTGCTCGCCGGTGAACACGTCGAACAGCCGGATGGCCTCCAGCAGTTCGCCGGCGCCGGCCCGCAGCGCGGCCTCCACCTCGGCGGCCGGGACGGCCGCGTCGACGATGAGCGCGACGTCCTGGGTGGCGACCGGGAAGCCGGAGACCGCCGGGCCGGTGACCCGCCCGGTGCCGTCGGCGGTCAGCAGGTCGAGGTCGAGCTGCATCGCGCTGGTGCGCTCGGGCAGGCCCATCGCCTTGACGACGCGCGGGTGCAGCTCGCCGGCGTGGCCGACCACCCGGTCGGTGCCGGCCACGAGCAGCTCGGCGCAGCGGCCCGGATGCCAGGGCATCAGCTGGCCCTGGCGCACGGTCAGCTCGACGCCGGCCGCGCGGGCGACCGTGCGGGCCGCCTCGACGGCGTCCGCCCAGCCCGCCGGGGCGCCCTTGCCCCACCAGCCGGAGGGCAGCCGCTCGCCGGTCAGCGCCACGGCGACGCACCGCGGCTGGTGCGGCAGTGCGGCGTCCAGGGCGGCGAGCTCCTCGGCGCTGGGCCGCTGCTCGACGGACGGGCGCGGGGCGACCGACAGCTCGTCCTTGGGCAGGAAGACGGTGCCCGTCTCGAACAGCGCCAGGTCGGTGTTGCCGCGGCCGACGTTGCGGCGCAGCGCCCCGAGCAGGCCCGGCAGCAGCGTGGTGCGCAGCGCCGGCTCCTCGTCGTTGAGCGGGTTGACCAGCTGGACCGTGCGGCGGCGGCGGTCGTCCTTGTCCAGGCCGAGCGCGTCGAAGGCGGCGTCGCCGACGAACGGGTAGTTGTTGACCTCGACGTAGCCGGCGCCGGCCAGCGCCCGGCCGACCCGGCGGTGCATCCGCTGGGCCTCGGTCAGGCCCTTGCCCGGCGGCACGGTGGGCATCCGGGCGGGCACGTTGTCGTAGCCCTCCAGGCGGATGACCTCCTCCGCGAGGTCGTACGGGTCGGTGAGGTCGGGGCGCCAGGTCGGCGGGGTGACCTCCAGGACGTCGGAGCCCGCGACCGAGCAGCCGATCTCCTGCAGGCGCCGGGTGACGACCTCGCGGCCGTACTCGGTGCCGGCCACCCGGTCGGGCAGGTCGGCGGCGATGGTGATGGTGCGCACCGGGTGCGGGGCCGCGATGTCGGTGACCCCGGCCTCGGCGGTGCCGCCGGCGATCAGGACCAGCAGGTCGACGGCGCGCTGGGCGGCGGCGCGGGCGGCCTCCGGGTCGACGCCGCGCTCGAAGCGCTTGGACGCCTCGGAGGGCAGCTTGTGGCGCTTGGCGCCGCGGGCGATGGCGACCGGGTCGAAGTGTGCCGCCTCGATGATCACCTCGGTGGTGCCGGGGCCGGCCGCCGGGTCGAGGATCTCGGTGGAGGCGCCGCCCATGACGCCGGCCAGGCCGATCGGGCCGGAGTTGTCGCAGATCAGCAGGTCCTCGGCGGACAGCTTGCGCTGCACGCCGTCGAGCGTGGTGAGGCTCTCGCCCGGCTCCGCGCGGCGGACCGTGATCGGGCCGTCCACGCGCTGCTTGTCGTAGGCGTGCAGCGGCTGGCCGACCTCCAGCATCACGTAGTTGGTGATGTCGACGGCCAGCGAGATCGGGCGGATGCCGGCCTTCTGCAGGCGGCGCTGGAGCCAGATCGGCGACTTGGCGGCGGGCTCCAGGCCGACCACGGTGCGGGCGACGAAGCGGTCGCAGCCGGCCGGGTCGGCGACCTTGACCGGGTAGCCGAAGGAGTTGGCGGGCGGGACGTCCAGCAGCGCCGGGTCGGCGAGCGGCAGCCCGTACGCGGCGGCGGCCTCGCGGGCCACCCCGCGCATGGACAGGCAGTAGCCGCGGTCCGGGGTGACGGCGATGTCGAGGACCTCGTCGACGAGCTGGAGCAGCTCGACGGCGTCGGTGCCGGGCTCGTGGTGCGGCTCCAGCACGATGATGCCGGCGTGGTCGTCGCCCATGCCGAGCTCGCGGGCGGAGCAGATCATGCCGGCCGAGGTGTGGCCGTAGGTCTGCCGCGCGGCGATCGGGAACGGGCCGGGCAGTACGGCGCCCGGGAGGACCACGACGACCTTGTCGCCGACCGCGAAGTTGGTCGCGCCGCAGACGATCTCCTGCGGCTCGCCGGTGCCGTTGGCCGCGCCGACGTTGACGAAGCAGTGCCGGATCGGCTTCTTGAAGCCGGTCAGCTCCTCGATGGACAGCACCTCGCCGACCACCAGCGGGCCCTTGAGGTCGGCGCCGATCTGCTCGACGGTCTCGACCTCAAGACCGGCGCGGACCAGGCGCTCCGCCACGTCGCGGCCGGTCTCGCCGGCCGGCAGGTCGACGTACTCGCGCAGCCAGGAAAGCGGGACGCGCATCAGATCTCCATCCCGAACGGGAGGGTGAAGCGGACGTCACCCTCGACCATGTCGCGCATGTCGGCGACGCTGTGGCGGTTCATCAGGATTCGCTCCAGGCCCAGGCCGAAGGCGAACCCGCTGTAGCGGTCGGGGTCGACGCCGCAGGCGACCAGCACCCGCGGGTTGACGACGCCGCAGCCGCCGAGCTCGATCCAGCCCTCGGAGGAGCAGGTGCGGCAGGGCTTGTCCGGGTTGCCGACGGACTCGCCGCGGCAGACGAAGCACTGCAGGTCGATCTCGGCGCTCGGCTCGGTGAACGGGAAGTACGAAGGGCGCCAGCGCAGCTCCAGGCCGTCGCCGATCAGCTTGGAGACCAGCTGCTCGATGGTGCCCTTGAGGTCGGCGAAGGTGATGCCCTCGTCCACCGCCAGGCCCTCGACCTGCCGGAACACCGGGGTGTGGGTGGCGTCCAGCTCGTCCGTCCGGTAGACCCGGCCGGGGCAGACGACGTAGACGGGCGGCTCGCGGTCGAGCAGCGTGCGGGCCTGGACCGGGGAGGTCTGGGTGCGCAGGACGACGCCGGAGTCGGCGGAGCCGTCGGGGGCCCGGACGAAGAAGGTGTCCTGCATCGAGCGGGCCGGGTGGTCCGGGCCCAGGTTGAGCGCGTCGAAGTTGAGCCACTCGGCCTCGACCTCGGGGCCCTCGGCCACCTCGTAGCCCATGGCGACGAAGGTGTCCTCGATGCGCTCGGCCAGGGTGGTCAGCGGGTGGCGGGCGCCGCGCGGGGTCCGGTCGAACGGCAGGGTGACGTCCACCGCCTCCTCGACCAGGACCCGGGCGTCGCGCTCGGCCTCCAGCTCGGCCTGGCGCCGGGCGAGCGCCTGGTTGACGGCGCCCCGGGCCTGGCCGATCAGCTTGCCTGCGGCGGCCTTGGCGTGCGGGGGCAGGGCGCCGATCTCGCGGTTGGCGAGGGAGAGCGCGGAGCGGTCGCCGGTGTGGGCGACCTTGGCCTGCTTCAGCTCGTCGAGGCTGGTGGCGGCGGCGAAGGCCGCGACGGCCTCGTCCCGGGCCTGCTCCACCACCTCGGGCTTGAGGGCCTCGACCTCGACCGGGTCGTACGACTTGTTGGGTGCCGACATCTCTATCTTTCCCGTGCTCCTGCTCGTCCGTGCTCAGGTAAGGGTGGCTCGCCTCTGCTTCTGCGCCACGCCCGGCGCGGCCGGGGCACGGGCAGCCGGTCTCCGTTCGAGAGAGGGGTGTCCGCGGCACCGCCGCGCAGGGCGTCCCACAACGCCAAAGGTCGAGTGTAGTCGCAGCGCGTAGCGCGCCTGCCGCGAAGCCCGTCCGGCGGCCGACCTACAACATGCTGTGCTGTCGTTCATGCTCCTTCAGAGCATGAAGTCGGGGACGCCGGCGGGCAGGATAAATCGGAACCGGGCGCCGCCGCCGGGTGCGCGGTCGACGCGGATGGAGCCGCCGTGGGCCTCGACGATGCCCTTGACGATGTAGAGGCCGAGCCCGGTGCCGCCGCGCTTGGAGCCCCGCCAGAAGCGGGTGAAGACGCGCGGCATCGAGTCCTCGGGGATGCCGCTTCCTTCGTCGCTCACGGTGACCGCAGTGCCTTCCAGTACGCGGGGCGGGGTGCCGGGGCGCTCCCAGACGGGTGCCTCGACGGTCTCCTTGGCCGGTGCCACCTCGATGGTGACAGTCCCCTCGCCGTGGCGCACCGCGTTTTCCAGCAGGTTGGCCAGCACCTGGTCGATCTTGTCGGGGTCGGCCCAGAGCTGGGTGAGCGGTTCGCTGATGCGGATGTCGAAGCGGTCCTCGGCGGTGCCGGCCGCGACCTTGCCGTTCACGTGCCGGCGCACCGCGGCGGCGAGGTCGACCACCTGCTTGCGGATCTCCAGCCGGCCCGCGTCGATCCGGGAGATGTCCAGCAGTTCGGCGATCAGCCGGGTGACCCGGTCGGCGTCGGCGTCGACGGTCTCCAGCATCAGCCGCTTCTGGCCGTCGGTGAACCGCTCCCACTTGGCGAGCAGGGTCGCGGTGAAGCCCTTGACGCTGGTGAGCGGGGAGCGCAGCTCGTGCGCGACGGTGGCGATCAGCTCGGCGTGGCTGCGCTCGGTGCGGCGGCGGGCCTCGGTGCCGCGCAGCGCGATCACCAGGCGGACCACCGGCCCGCGCGGGCGCTCGCGCACGTAGCGGGCGGAGACCAGCACCTCCCGCCCGCCGGGCAGCAGCAGATTGCGCTCGGGCTGGCGGGTGCGGATCGCCGGTCCCCCGTACGGGTCGGTCAGCTGCCACCAGCGGCGGCCGTCGAGGTCCTCGAGCGGCAGGGCCTGCGCCAGCGGGCTGCCGAGGACGGCGTCGGGGCGGATGCCGGTGAGCCGGGCCGCGGCGCGGTTGAAGCAGACCACCCGGCCGCGGGCGTCGGCGACCACCAGGCCGTCCGGCAGGTCGTCCGGGTCCAACTGTGCCCCGTCGCCGACCATGGGTGTCCTCCCCGATTACCCACCGTGTCTATCCCCGGCGACGACCCTAGCGTCTCGGGGCCCCGGGCAGTAGGGCCCGGGACGTCGCCGCGCCGGGAATCCCGGCGCCCCTTCCGGTCGCACGCCCCCCGGCCCCGTGAGGTCTACGCCTGTGCGCGGCAGCCCCCGGGGGACCGCTGGGCGCGGGCGGAGGCGTAGAGGCAGACGGCGGCGGCCGTGGCGAGGTTGAGGCTCTCGGCGTGCCCGTGGATCGGCACGCGCACCACCTCGTCCGCCAGTGCGCGGGTCGGCTCCGGCAGGCCCCACGCCTCGTTGCCGAACACCCAGGCCCCGGGGGCGCCCAGGGTGCCCTCGTCGAGCTCCTGGTCGAGGTCGCGCTCGCCGGCGCCGTCGGCGGCCAGCACCCGGACGCCCGCCTCGCGCAGCCGGCCCACCGCCTCCTCGACCGGCACGCCGACGGCGACCGGGAGGTGGAACAGGCTGCCGACCGAGGCCCGGACGGCCTTCGGGTTGTAGAGGTCGACCGAGGCGTCGGTCAGCACCACGGCGTCCGCGCCGGCCGCGTCGGCGGTGCGCAGCACGGTGCCGGCGTTCCCGGGGTCGCGGACGTGCGCGAGTACCGCGACCAGCCGCGGACGGGCCCGGAGCACCTCCTCGAAGGGGGTGTCGATGAAGCGGCAGAGCGCCACGATGCCCTGCGGGGTCACGGTGTCGCAGATGTCGGCGATCACCTCGTCGGTGGCGGTGAGCACCGGCAGGCCCTCGTTCAGGGCGGCCCGGACGATGTCGTCGTGCCGCTCGGCGGCCTCCGGCGTGACGTAGACCTCGACCACCGCGTGCTCGGACGTGCCCGGCAGGGTCCCGAACGCCACGGCCTCGCGGACGGCCTGCGGGCCCTCGGCGAGGAACCGGCGCTCCTTGGTGCGCTGGTTCCGCTTGGCGAGCCGGCGGGCGGCGACGACCCGGGGCGAGCGCAGGGAGGTGAGCAGGGGGGTGTCGGTGCTCTGCATGGTCTCGTCTCTGTGGCGGGGTGCCGCCGGCTCTCGTGGCGTGGGCTTCGTGGCGGGGAAGCACACGGACCCGCAGGCGCAGAGCCTGCGGGTCCGGTCAGCTCGACCGATCCGGGAGGGGATCAGGCGGCGTCGGCGGCGGCCTTCGGGGCGTTCACGTCGGCCGGCAGCGCCTTCTGGGCGACCTCGACGAGCGAGGCGAACGCGCCCGGGTCGTTGACGGCGAGGTCGGCCAGCATCTTGCGGTCGATCTCGACGCTGGCGGCCTTCAGGCCCTGCACGAAGCGGTTGTAGGTGATGCCGTTGGCACGGGCCGCAGCGTTGATGCGCTGGATCCACAGCTGACGGAAGTCGCCCTTGCGCTTCTTGCGGTCGTTGAAGTTGTAGACCAGCGAGTGGGTGACCTGCTCCTTGGCCTTGCGGTACAGGCGCGAGCGCTGGCCGCGGTAGCCGCTGGCGCGCTCCAGGATGACCCGGCGCTTCTTGTGGGCGTTGACTGCCCGCTTGACGCGTGCCACTTGATTACTCCTTGGGTTGGACCACGGACTACTTCACGTGGTCCGTCATTCGAATGGGTCGGGAAGGATCAGCTGCCCCGCTCACGGCACGGTCGCCGGGCGGGGAGGGCGATCACTTGCCGAGAAGCTTCTTGATCTTCTTGGCGTCGGCGGGGGCCAGCTCGACGGTGCCGGCCAGCTTGCGGGTCAGCGTCGAGGGCTTGTGCTCCAGGAGGTGGCGGCGACCGGCGCGCTCGCGCAGCACCTTGCCGGAGCCACTGATCTTGAAGCGCTTGCTGGCGCCACTGTGCGTCTTCTGCTTCGGCATTTCGCCGTATCTCCTCGTCGGTCCGTCCACGCCCGCGCGGCCTGCGCCGCACGGGCGTGGACTGGATGGATCTGCGGTGACCGGGCGGGACGCCCCGTCACCCGTGTGGCCGGCCTCCTGGCCGCCCGAGCCCTGGGGCTCAGGCGTCCTGGGAGGTCTCGGCCGGCTGCTCGGCCTGGGCGTCGTCCGCCTCGGCCTCGGCCTGGGCGTCGTCCGCCTCGGCCTCGACGATCTCGACCTCGGGCTCTGCGTCGTCGGCCGCGTCGGCGCCGGGAACCCGGCCCTGGCGCTCGGCCTTGCGGGCGTCCGCAGCGGCGCGGGCCTCGGCCATCGCCTCGGTCTTCTTCTTGTGCGGGCCAAGGACCATGATCATGTTACGGCCGTCCTGCTTGGCCGAGGACTCGACGAATCCCAGGTCCTGGACGTCGTTCGCCAGTCGCTGGAGCAGTCGGAAGCCCAGCTCGGGGCGGGACTGCTCACGACCGCGGAACATGATCGTGATCTTGACCTTGTCGCCCTGCTTGAGGAACCGGACGACGTGACCCTTCTTGGTGTCATAGTCGTGCGGGTCGATCTTCGGCCGGAGCTTCATCTCCTTGATGACCGTGTGCGCCTGGTTCTTGCGCGCCTCACGGGCCTTCATGGCCGACTCGTACTTGAACTTGCCGTAGTCCATGAGCTTGCACACCGGCGGCCGGGCGGTCGCCGCGACCTCGACCAGGTCGAGGTCGTACTCCTGCGCGAGCTCCAGCGCCTTGGCAAGCGGCACGATGCCGACCTGCTCGCCGCTGGGACCGACGAGTCGCACCTCGGGGACGCGAATCCGGTCGTTGATGCGGGGCTCGGTGCTGATGGGGCCTCCTCGGTTGCACCTTCTGCGATGCGGCCGTCGGACGGCGGTCGCACGTAGTGGACTCGACCACTGGGCGGGGCTTCATTCGTGCTGCGCTGCCTGACTCGCCTGCACGCACTGCATGCACCGCGACACGAAAAAAGCCCCGCTCGGTACAAGCGGGGCTCCACAACCGGGGGCGGCACCCGGTGAGGGGTGCTGCGGCGACACGGCACCTCGCGGTGCTCGTCGCGGACCGGACCCGTCGACCGCGAGGCCGATCAGGTGGGAGACTTTCGCGGTTGCCCTCTCGGGCCTCCTGAGTGGAGCCTCCACTTGCTGGCCAGGCTCCCTCGCGGGATCCCGGCCGGTCAGTCTCGAAGCATACAGCGTTTCGGCACGCGGTGGAATTCCGCCCCCGGCCGACCGGTTCCCGCACCCTTGTACGCTCGCTGTGTAACCGGCACGACCATCGGCACGACGGAGTGAACCCCCTTGAGCAGCGAGCCCACCGAGAACCCCGCCTCGAACGACGACGAGACGATCGGCTTCGACGACCTCACCCGTGACATCGCCGAGGTCCCGGCCGTCGAGGTGATCACCACCGTCGCCGTGCACCTGATGAGCGCCGCCGCCGTCAAGTGCGGCCTCGCCGAGGGCGGCGAGGCCGACAAGGACCTCGACGAGGCCCGCAAGCTCATCACCGCCCTGGCCGGGCTGGTCACCGCCGGCGCGCCGGAGGTCAGCAACTTCCACGCCGCCCCGCTGCGGGACGGGCTGCGCCCAAGCACCGGCCCGGCAGCTTCCGCGTCCGCGACCTCGCCACCTACGAACTGCCGATCCAGCCGTACGCCAACCCGCTCTGCGGCTCGCTCGGGCCCTCCGTCGTGCAGGACGTCTCCTCCGGGTCGACCTCCGCCACGGTGGGCTGCTTCTCGATGCGCTCCGGCGACTACCTGGAGCAGCACCTCGCCAACGAGGCCCGGATGCTGGAGATCTTCG
>NZ_JBSGXP010000228.1:0-8633 GCF_053610105.1 Kitasatospora sp. NPDC054939
GGGCAGCGGGCGGCGACGCGGTCGGGCGGACCTGCGCCGTGCCGGAGCCGCCGGCCGCACCCCGCGGGATCACAGGGCCCGGGTCAGCCGCTCGGTGAGCAGCCGGGTGAAGCGGGCCGGGTCGGGCAGCTCGCCGCCCTCGGCGAGCAGCGCGCTGCCGTACACCAGCTCGGCGGTCTCGGCGAGCGCCGGGTCCTCGGCGTTCACCCCGTGCGCGGTGCGCAGGGCGGTGATCAGCGGGTGGGCCGGGTTGAGCTCCAGGATCCGCCGGACCGGGGGCAGTTCCTGCCCCATCGCCCGGTACATCTTCTCCAGGGTCGGGGTCATGTCGTGGGCGTCGCCGACGATGCAGGCCGCCGAGGTGGTCAGCCGCGAGGACAGCCGGACCTGCTTCACCTGCGCGGCCAGGGCGGTGGTCAGCCACGGCAGCAGGGCCGCGTACTCCTCCTCCTGCCGGGCCCGCTCCGAACCCGCCGCGCCGTCGTCGTCGGCGGCCGGCTCGTCGAGGTCGACCTGGCCCTTGGCGACGGACTGCAGGCGGCGGCCGTCGAAGCCGGGGACCCGCTCGACCCACACCTCGTCGACCGGGTCGGTGAGGATCAGGACCTCGTACCCCTTGGCGGCGAACGCCTCCAGGTGCGGGGAGTTCTCCACCACGGCCCGGTTCTCGCCGGTGAGGTAGTAGATCGCGTCCTGGCCCTCCTTCATCCGCCCGACGTACTCGCGCAGGGTGGTGGTGCGCTCCGGGTCGTGCGTGGAGGCCGCCGACACCAGCTCCAGCAGGGCCTCGGTGCTGTCGGTGTCCTCGATCAGGCCCTCCTTCAGCACCCGGCCGAACTGGGACCACAGCGCCGTGTACCGCTCGGCGTCGTCGGCCTGCATCTTCCTGACCGCGCCGAGCACCTTCTTCACCAGGCGCCGGCGGACGCCGCGGATCTGGCGGTCGTGCTGCAGGATCTCCCGCGAGACGTTCAGCGACAGGTCGTGGGCGTCCACCACGCCCTTGACGAAGCGCAGGTAGTTCGGCATCAGCGCTTCGCAGTCGTCCATGATGAACACCCGCTTGACGTACAGCTGCACGCCCCGCCCGGAGTCCCGTGAGAACAGGTCGATCGGCGCCTGCGCGGGGATGAACAGCAGCGCCTCGTACTCGAAGCTGCCCTCGGCCCGCATGTGGATGATCTCGGCCGGGTCCAGCCAGTCGTGGCTGATCTGCCGGTAGAACTCGTGGTACTCGGCGTCGGTCACCTCGCTGCGCGGCCGCGCCCAGAGCGCCTTCATCGAGTTGAGCGTCTCGACCTCGCGGGTCACGGCGCCCTCGGCGTCGGTGCGCTCGACCGCCATCCGGATCGGCCAGCGGATGAAGTCCGAGTACTGCTTGACGATCTGGCGGACCTTCCGGTCGGCGAGGTAGTCGGCCAGCCCGTCCTCGCCGTCGGCGGGCTTCAGGTGCAGGGTGACCGAGGTGCCCACCGGCAGGCCGTCCGCGTCGGCGATCTCGTAGGTGCCCTCGCCGTCCGACTCCCACCGGGTGCCGCCGTCGGTACCGGCCCGGCGGGTGTGCAGGGTTACCCGGTCGGCCACCATGAACGCCGAGTAGAAGCCGACGCCGAACTGCCCGATCAGGCCCTGGGCCGCGGCGGCGTCCTCGGCCTCGCCGAGCTTCGCCAGCAGCTCGGCGGTGCCGGACTTGGCGATCGTGCCGATCAGCGCCACGAGCTCCTCGCGGCTCATGCCGATCCCGTTGTCACGGACGGTCAGCGTGCGGGCGTCCCGGTCGACCTCCAGGGCGATGTGCAGGTCGGCGGCGTCCGCCGCGAGGCCGGCGTCGACCAGCGACTCCAGGCGCAGCTTGTCCAGGGCGTCCGAGGCGTTCGAGATCAGCTCGCGCAGGAAGATGTCCTTGTTCGAGTAGATCGAGTGGATCACCAGCCGGAGCAACTGACGGGTCTCCGCCTGGAATTCCAACGTCTCGACACTGCTGCCCACTCTGGGGCTCCTTCCGGTTGCGGACGTGGGGGGCGCCACCCGGACCCGGAGGGCGTCCCCGTCGACACCGGAATCGTAGGCGGCCGGGCAGTGCGGTGGCGCCCGTTCGCCCGCGGTCGGCCCGGTCGGGTCAGGCCGCCGGCGGGGGCAGCGGCGGCAGCTCGGGCCGGTACAGCCAGGCCTCGAAGAGGCCCTCCAGCGGTGCCCCGCCCGCGTATCGGCCGGCGTGCGCCACGAAGTCCGCGGTCGACACCACGCCGTGCCGGTGCAGCCCCGCCCAGTCCCGCAGCAGCCGGAAGAACGGCTCCTCGCCGACCGCCCGGCGCAGCGCGTGCAGCACCAGGCCGCCGCGCTGGTACAGCCGGTCGTCGAACATCAGCTTCCGGCCCGGGTCGGCCAGCCGGAGGTCCTGCGGCAGCCGCGCCAGCAGGGCGTGCGCCGCCGCGGCCCGGGCGTCCGTGCGGACCCCGCCCGACCGCTCCGACCACAGCCACTCGGCGTACTTGGCCAGGCCCTCGTTCAGCCAGATGTACCGCCAGTTCGCGATCGACACGCTGTTGCCGAACCACTGGTGCGCCAGCTCGTGCGCGATCAGCCGCTCGTTCTCCCAGCCGCCGCCCAGGTGGTTGGTGCCGAAGGTCGCCACCCCCTGCGCCTCCACCGGCACGTCCAGCTCCTCGTCCGCGACCACCACCGCGTACTCCCCGAACGGGTACGGCCCGAAGACCCGCTCGAAGTACGCCATGATCGCCGGCTGCCGGGCGAAGTCCCCGGGCCCGCCCGCCAGCCGCTCCGGCAGGTAGACGGTCTGGGGCACCGCCGGCCGGTCCGCCAGCCGCACCGCCCGGTACGGCCCGATCGACACCGTCACCAGGTACGGCGGGGTGGGCGCGGACTGCTCGTACACCCAGGTGGTGCTGGACGCCCGGGTGGTCCGGGTCAGCAGCCGCCCGCCCACCACCACCGTGTACGGCGACGGCGTGGTGATCGCTATCTGGTACCCGGCCTTGTCGGCCGGCCGGTCGTTGCACGGGAACCAGGACGGCGCCCCGATCGGCTGGCTGGCGACCAGCGCGCCGTCCGTCAGCTCCTCCCAGCCCAACCCGCCCCACGGGCTGCGCACCGGCTTCGGATTGCCGGTGTAGTGCACCTCCACGGTGAACGGCGCCCCCGCCGCCGGCGCCTTGGCCGGGCGCACCCGCAGCTTGCCGCCGCGGTGTGTCCAGCGGGCGGCCTTCCCGTCCACCAGCACCCGGCCGATCCGGAACTCGGCCAGGTCCAGCGCGAACTCGGGCAGCGCCACCGCCGCGACCGCGCTCAGCCGCGCCGTCCCGCCGAGCCGGTTGGGGCCCGGACGGTAGTCGAGGGCGAGTTCGTAGCGGTGCACCCGGTAACGGGGGTCGCCGCTGCTGGGGAAGTACGGGTCCGGCTCGGCGAGCGGCGCCGGGGCGGCACCCTTGGCTCGGGCCGGGTCGTGCTTGGGCTTCACCGGGTCGTGCGCTCCAGACGGCATGGGGACGGTCACGAGGTGGTCTGCCAGACCTCGATGGGGTTGCCCAGCCACCTCGTGTCCGCGGGAACGGATTCGGCGCGCATCACCAGCGAGGCCGGGCCCAGCGTGCTGCGCGCGCCCACCGTGCTGCCGGGCAGCACGATGCCGCCGGGCCCCAGGGTGGCGCCCTCGCGGAGGACGACAGTATCCATCCGCATGATCCGGTCGTGGAAGAGGTGGGTCTGCACCACGCAGCCCCGGTTGATCGACACGCCGTCGCCCAGCGTGACCAGGTCCGCTTCCGGCAGCCAGTAGCTCTCGCACCACACCCCGCGCCCGACGTGCGCGCCCATCGCCCGCAGCCACAGGTTCAGCACCGCCGTGCCCGGCACCCGCCCGACCAGCCACGGCACCGCCAGCACCTCCACGAAGGTGTCCGCGAGCTCGTTGCGCCACACGAAACCGCTCCACAGCGGGTGCTCCACCGCCCGGAACCGCCCGACCAGCAGCCACTTCGCCGCCACCGCCGCGGCCCCCGCGGCCGCCCCGGCCACCAGCAGCACGCCCCCCGACAGCAGCGCCGCCACCGGCGCCGACCAGGCACCGGCCGTCCACGCCAGCGCCGCCACCGTCAGCACCCCCAGCGCCGCCGACAGCAGCACCGGTACGATCCGCGCCGCCTCCACCAGCCCGCGCGCCCACAGCAGCCGCCGCGGCGGGTCGTAGGTCAGGCTGAGGTCCGCCTCGTCCGCCGCCCGCGGCAGCCGCACCGGCGGCATGCCCAGGTAGGAGCCGCCCTTCTTCGCCTTCTTCGGCGTCGCCGACAGCACCCCCACCAGGCCCCGGGCCGGGACCGAGCGCCCCGGCGCGGTCATCCCCGAGTTCCCCAGGAACGCCCGCTCGCCGATCTTCGCCTCGCCGAGCCGCACCCAGCCGCCGCCCAGCTCGTACGGCGCGATCAGCGTGTCGTCCGCCAGGAACGCGCCGTCCCCGACCGTGGTCAGGCTCGGCAGCGCCAACACCGTGGACACCTCCGCCCGCCGCCCGACCCGCATCCCCAGGGCCCGCAGCCACAGCGGCGTCACCAGACCCGCGTACAGCGGGAACAGCACCTCGCGCGCCCGGTCCATCAGCTGGCTGACCGTCCACGCCTGCCAGCCCACCCGCCCGTGCAGCGGATGCGTCCCCGGCCGCAGGCCCGCGCCCAGCATCCGTACCGCCGCCACCAGCTGCGCCGCGTACACCGCGCCGTACGCCAGCGTCGCCGGCACCACCGCGAGCAGCGCGCCGCGCACCGCCTCCCCGGGGCCGTTCCCGGGCGCGACGAACCGCGACAGCACCGCGACCGCGGCCACCGCCGGGAGCAGCGGCAGCAGGGACAGCCCCGCCCCGCTCACCCCGTACGCCGCCGCCCAGCGCGCCCGCCGCGGCGGACGCTCCTTCGGCCACGCCCGCTCGACCCGGCCCAGCTTCACCGCGGGCGCACCGCCCCAGCGCTGGCCGGTCGGGACCTGCCCGGTGACGCTCGAACCCGGCACCACCTGCGCCCGCTTGCCGACCCGGGCGCCCGGCAGCAGCGTCGACCTGGTCCCGACCACGGCGCCCGAGCCGACCTTGATCTGCCCGACCTCCAGCCGGTCCCCGTCCAGCCAGTAGCCGGACAGGTCCACCTCGGCCTCCACCGCGCAGCCGCGGCCCAGCTTCAGCATCCCGGTCACCGGCGGCAGCGCGTGCAGGTCCACCTCCGGGCCCACCTTGGCACCCAGCGCCCGCGCGTACCGGACCAGCCAGGCGCCCGACAGCCCGGTCGCCCCGCTCAGCTCGGCCAGCCGCTCGGCCGCCCAGAGCCGCAGGTGCATCGAACCGCCGCGCGGGTACCGCCCCGGCCGCAGCCCGCGCAGCAGCAGCCGGGCCCCGCCCGCCGCCACCGCCAGCCGGCCCGGCGGCGTGAACAGCACCAGCGCCCCCGCCCCGACCGCCCACCACGACGCGGTCGGCGCCCAGGCGTACCCGCCCAGGTGCGCCAGCAGATTGCCCAGCGCCAGCACCGCGACCGTCCAGCGCAGCCCCACCACGGTGAACAGCGGCACCAGCAGCAGCACCTGCAGCAGCGCGGCCCGGCGCGGCACCGGGGCGACCGTGCGCGACTCGCCGCCCTCGGCGGCCGTCCGCTCCAGGTGGCGGGCCAGCTTGCGCAGCGTCGGCTGCTGGTAGACGTCCAGCACGGCCACGTTCGGGTAGCGGGTCCGCAGCAGCGTGGTCAGCCGGGCCGCCGCCAGACTGCCGCCGCCGACCGCGAAGAAGTCGTCCCGCGGGCCGCTCACCGGCACGCCCAGGATCTCCGCCCACTGCTCGGCCAGCCACGCCTCGGTGCCGTACAGCTCCTCGCCCGGCCCCGCGTTCTCCAGCTCCGGCAGCGGCCACGGCAGCGCCGCCCGGTCCACCTTGCCGGACGTCCGGGTCGGCAGCGCGTCGACCACGGCCAGCAGCGGCACCAGCGCGGCGGGCAGCTCGGCCCGCAGCCGGGCCACCGACTCGTCGCGGTCCCAGCCGTCCTTCACCACCAGGTAGCCCACCAGCAGCTGGTTGCCGCCGCGCGCCGTGCGCACCGCCGCCGCCGCACCGGCGACACCCGGCAGCGCCTGCAGCGCCGCGTCCACCTCGCCCAGCTCGATCCGCCGGCCGCCGAGCTTGATCTGCTCGTCCGTCCGGCCCAGGAACAGCAGCCCCGCCGGATCCGCCCGGACGAGGTCGCCCGACCGGTAGGCGCGCTCCCAGCCCAGCGACTCCAGCGGCGCGTACTTCTCGGCGTCCTTCACCGGATCCAGGTAGCGGGCCAGTCCCACCCCGCCGATCACCAGCTGACCGGTCGCGCCCTCCGCGACCGGCACGCCCCGCTCGTCCACCACCGCGAGGTCCCAGCCGTCCAGCGGCAGCCCGATCCGCACCGGGCCCTCCCCGGTCAGCAGCGCGGCGCAGGCCACCACCGTCGCCTCGGTCGGGCCGTAGGTGTTCCACACCTCGCGCCCCTCGGTCACCAGCCGCTGCACCAGCTCCGGCGGGCACGCCTCACCGCCGAAGATCAGCAGCCGCACCTCGTTCAGCGCCTCGGCCGGCCAGAGCGCGGCCAGCGTCGGCACCGTCGAGACCACGGTGATCTCCTGCTCCGCCAGCCACGGTCCCAGATCGGCGCCGCTGCGCACCTGCGAGCGCGGGACGGGCACCAGGCAGGCGCCGTAGCGCCAGGCCAGCCACATCTCCTCGCAGGAGGCGTCGAACGCCACCGAGAGGCCGGCCATCACCCGGTCGCCGGGCCCGATCGGCTCGTCCTGGAGGAACAGCGCGGCCTCGGCGTCGACGAAGGCGGCGGCGTTGCGGTGGGTGACGGCCACGCCCTTGGGGCGGCCGGTGGAGCCGGAGGTGAAGATGATCCAGGCGTCGTCGGCGGGGGTGGGGGCGGCCGGGCCGGCGGAGGGGTGGGGGGCCGAGGGGTGCGGGGCGGTCCCGGGTGAGGCGCCGTTCGGGGCCGGTGCGGTTTTGGGTGCTGCGCCGTCCGGGGCCGGTGCGGCGGTCAGCTCCAGGCGGGCGCCGAGCACCGCCGCCACCGCGGCCTCCTCGAAGACCAGCTGGGCGCGCTCGTCCGGGTCCTCCGCGTCGACCGGTACGTAGGCGGCGCCGGCGGCGAGCACGCCGAGGATCGCCACGTACAGGTCGTTGGTGCCCGACGGCACCCGCACACCGACCCGGGCACCCCGCCCGATCCCGGCGGCCGCCAGCCGGCGGCGCAGCCGCTCGACCTCGCCCGCAAGCGCGCGGTAGCTGAGGACCGTCCGGCCGTCGTCGAGGGCGGGCTCGCCGGGGTGGGCCCGCACGGTGGCGTCCAGGACGTCGACCAGGGTGCGCGGCGCGGGTGCGGGGCGCCCGGGGAACAGGGCGGGCGGCGCGGGCGGCGGGGGTGGCGCGTCCTGCGGGTCCGGTGCGTTCGGCGTGTGCGGTGCGTCGTGCGGGTCCGGTGCGTTCGGCGTGTGCGGTGCGTCGTGCGCGTCCGGCGGCTGCGGTCCGTCGTGCGCGTCCGGTGCGTTCGGCGTCTGCGGTGCGTTCGGTGGCTGGTGTACGTCCGGCGTCTGCGGTGTCGCGGGTGTCCCTGTCATGGCGGCCCGTGCGCTCCTCATCCTCGCCCCGTCCCTTCCGGTCTCCGGTCCCTGGGGCGGTGGGAGCACTCGCCTGACTCTGGCCTCTGGACGGCCCGACCGGGTGACCCCACTCCGGGGCCGGAGCGGACAACCCGACCGATGGTAGCCCTGCGTCGGACGGGCAAATCCGCCGACACTCCACTCAACTGGGCCGTAAATGGCCGAATCTGACTGCCAGTCAGTAAACAACTGAGCGCATTCGGGCGAGAAGTGACGCGGCGTCAGTCATTTTGACGGATCGTCAGGTCGTTTTCGCGAGGGTGAGCCACGCCACACCGAAGACTGCTCCGTCCGGGTGGCGGCGGCCTCCGTGGGGCCCGTGTGCGCGGCCGATCCGCCCCGGCCGCCCGGCGCCTGCCGGGGGGAGGAGGCGCGCGAAGTGCGGGGGAGGGGTGCCGGGCGCGGCGCACGGTCGGTCGTACGGCAATATCGTTACCGTCCGAACGGGATGAGTAACACAATGGCGACGTCGGCGGCGAGGGCCGCCGCGGGGAACGGAGCTCACACAGGTGGCCGAGGCAGCGGGCGTCATGCAGTCGATCACATTCGCGGCCTGGCGGGACGACCCGCTCCACCCCGGGGCTCCGGCCCACCGCAGATACGTCACCCTGGCCGAACTGCTCGTCCTCCTCGGCGGCTACGGCCTCGGCCTCACCTGGCAGGTCCGGATCTACGACCCGCCCACCGGCACCGTGTCGACCCCCGCGCCCGGCGGGCGGATCGCCACCCTCGACCTGCTGGCCGGCCAGGCACCCCACCGCCAGCACGTCGACGCCGACTTCCACGGCTACGCGGGCGAGGAACTCGTCGTGGTGTTCCAGGAGTTCGACAGCACCAGCTGGGACGTCCGGAGCCGCGACGAACGCCTCCTCGCCCACATCCGCGGCCACTACCCCGACGCCGGCCCCACCTCCGACCCCGGGGCGGCGGCCGCGCACCCGGGCGGCGCGGACTGACGC
>NZ_JBSGXP010000229.1:0-8573 GCF_053610105.1 Kitasatospora sp. NPDC054939
GGACCGCGGCGCACACCCGTCTCTTCCCTCCGGGCGCCGTGGCCCTCAGGTCCGGGGAGGGCCCACCCCGGTGTTCACAGCCGGAAGGCGACGGCCGGCCGGCACACCGGGTCCGCCGCGCAGGCGGCGGGACGCAGTTGCAGGATGTCGTTCACCTGTCCGGTGCCCTGGGAGGCGAGGATCAGCCCGGAGGCGCGATGGCGAAGCGTGCTCCCGCCGTCGGCGAGGTCGACGACCTGCCACGACTGACCGGTGGTCTCGCCGCAGGCCTGCTGCGTGACGACGGCCCCGGCGGTCCCGGCCGACTCCAGGCAGCCGCTGTTCGCGGCGTTGATGAGCCGGACGCCGCCGGAACGGTCGGTGCGCACGATCCATGACTGGTCGTCCGACGCCGTGCACGGGACGAAGTAGGGGGTGCCGGCCGTCGACTCGCGGTCCTCGATCTCGCCGCAGTTCCCGGATCCGACGAGGCGCAGCCGGACGCGCCGGTCCCCGGGAAGCGCGGCTGCCGGCGTGGAGGCGGACTGGACGCCGGCGGACAGCCCTCCGCTCGGGCCGGTGGCCTTCCGGGGCGAGGGAGCAACCGTGGTGGGTTGAGAAGCGGGCCGGGTCGGGCCCGGAGGCGTGCTCCTGATGGACGCCTCGGGAGCACCCGGTATGCCCGTCGCCGTTGTCGGGTTCGGTGTCGGTGACGGGGCCGTCGGCAGGGTCGGGACGGCGGTGGTCGGACGGTCCGGAGCACCGTCCGCCGGGGTGGAGACCGGCCCGGGCGGCTGCGGCTTCCCGGGCTGCTTCGGAGGCGGTGACATGAGGAACGAGGTCACCGCGACCGCCGCGACCAGGGCGGTGCCGGCCGTGAGGACGCCCGTCGCCGCCTTCGAGAGCCCTGCGGGCGGACCGGACGGGGGCGGTGCGTGCGGCGGCGGGGTGGTGGTGAGGGGGCCGGACCCGACGTGCGCAGTGAAGGCGGACGCGGACGTCCCGTCGCCGGGCCACGGTCCGACGAACGCCACCACGGCGAGGCGCAACCGCCGGTTGACGTCCCGTAGTTCCTCGTCGCAGCGGCGGCAGTCCGGGCATTCGTCGAGGTGCCGGGACAGCGCCTTGGACCTCCGCTGCGCCGTTCCCCGGGCCTGTGCGGTGAGCCGGCCCGCGTACGCCTGGCACTCGGCCGACTGCACCCCGGACAGGTGCGCCGCCAGGTAGGCGGTGCGCAGGCCTTCCCGGGCTCGTGCGGCGAGCGACGAGACCCCGCTCGTCGAGAGGCCGAGCAGGTGGGCGACTTCCTCCGTCGGGCGGCGTTCGACCACCGAGTGCCACAGCACCGACTGCCACCGCTCCGGGAGGGAGCGGTACGCCCTGACGACCAAGGTGTACTCGGCGGACGCGGCGACGATCTGGTCGGGGGAGAAGGCGTGGTCGGCCTCGTCCGTCCAGTCCTCGACGTCGTCGGTCGGGAACGAACGCCGCTCGTTCGCGGCCCAGGCCGCCGCGGTGTTGCGGACGACCGTGAGGAGGTAGGGGCGCCAGTAGTCGGTCGGCCCGTTGCCCGCCCGCACGGCTGCCAGGGTTCGGACGAAGGCCTCGCTCGCGAGGTCCTCAGCGCGGTGGTCCATGCCGCCGAGCGAGCGCGCGTAGCCGAGGGCGGCACGGTGGTGGCGCTCGTACAGCGTCCCCACCACGTCGGCGTCCCCGGCCCGCAGGCGGGCGATCAGTGCAGCGTCGGAATCGCAGTCGGAGCCGGCGGGGGAGGGCCGGAGTCCTTCGTCCGCCCCCTGGCCGAGGGTGGGGTCGGGAGCGTCGGCGGCCTGCTGTGGCGGTCGGGGCACGGTGGTCCTTGTGGGGTGCGGGTGTTCGGTCGAGCGCGCGGGGCGGTCGGATCAGGGGATTGTTGCGGTGGCCGGAGCTGCGATGCGCCGCGGGGGTCCCCGGGACCAGGGGCCGAGCGGTCGCGTCCGGACGGGCCGTAGGCGCCGATGACGGCGCGGCCGTGCTCCGAGGCGGCCGGCTCGGGCCGGCGGCAGCGCGTCGAACGCCGTCACGGGGTGGCCAGGGGTCGTCGACACGGTTCCGATCACCGCAGGGTGGCGCGTCCCGGCATCTCCGACACGGACGACACGGCGGGCAGGCACGGCACACTCCTCGGATCAGGGGGACACTCGCAGAGGTGGAGTCAGGTCCGGGGCCCGCAGCCCGCTGCGTTGCAGGATCGTTACCCGGAGGCCGGGCGGGCGGTAGGGATCGCGACGACCCTCGACCGGGGAGTCCGATGCACCGGGCAGAGCCGGGTGGTCGGTATCCGTGGTGCTTCCGCCGTTCGGAGCGGGGCCGCACCTTGCGTGCCGAATGTGCGAGAGAATGCGCGAGTCGGCAGGCCGGGGCCGTGTGCGGGGAATCCCTTCGCATGGGTGCGCCGGATGTCGGCCGGTAATTCGCGGAGTTCGGAAAGGTTGTATTCCGCCCGGTTCGGCGGGCCGATGGTATTTCATCAGCGGGCGGACCCGAAATGCACCGCGTCCGACTCCGGACACCTGGGCGGCCGGCGGTGGACTGCGGCGCGGCGGGGAGTGGCCGGGGTTCGCCGTTCCGACGGCCCGGCCGGAGGTGCGGGCCTGTGCCCACCTGTGACGGCGGAGCGTCGATCCGACCGGACGGCCGTGAGCAGGAGCGATGGTCCGTGGTCGGCGGGCCCGGACCTCGCGGGCGGGCTCCCCCGCAGACCGGCGCCGCCCCGGCCTCGCACGGCCGGAGGTCCCTCCTACCCACGACTGCGGTGGTGGGTACCTACCATTCGGTGGGCCTGTGTGGAATTTTAGTGGCCCCGGTGCTGGACCGGGCGTGCGCGGGTGGGTTCTCCTTGGAGCAGGAATCATTCCCGAGGTCATCGGGTCCTGTTCGAGGAGAATACGGTCCGCCGGGAGCGGTCCGACTGCTATCTATCTGCGATGCTATCCGCGTGACGCGGTCTGGATACTCCATTGCCGCCACATCCTCGAACGCCGCTCCGTCGAAGCCGGGCTGGGTGAGGCGATGCTGTTCGCCGATGACGGTCGACGGTCGACAGAGCCGCTGGCGGCGCTCGCCGATCTGATCAGCGCGGTCGAGGAGGGCGCGTGCGACACCGTGTTCGTCCCCGGTCCGTTCGTGTTCTCCCTGGACGACGCGGTGGCTGCGGCGACCGTCCGGAGGCTGCGGGAGGCGGGTGGGCGGGTCGTCGAGATGTGGCGGCCGCCACTGTCCGTCGGAGGGCGGGTCAGGGATGTGGTCGCGGCCCGTTGAGTGGCGCAGGTGGGAGCGATCCCCCGGGCGTAACGATCGCATAACGCGGCGGGCTGATCGCCGGACTCGTGACTCTGCTTGATCAAGCAGCAGGTGAGCCGGAACGGGGATGCACCGCACCGCCGGTCCCTCACCGGGCCGTCGCACGACGGCGGTCGCGCCAGGCAGTGGCCCACGCGAGCCGTGCCCGCCCAGGCCCGGAACTCCCGGCCGCTGCGATCGGGCCACCGCCGCAACTGCCCCATGACCGAATTCAGCAAGGACCCTGTATGTCTCAGCAATCCTCCCCGGGCGATGACGTACCTGAGCCGTCCGTCGCCTCGTCGACCGCCCACCGGCCGGAGGACCCGGACGTTCCGGCGCGCGTGGACCCGGACGACGACCGGACTCTGACGGCACGGCTGCGCGCCGGGCGACCGTGAGGCTGTGGAGGCTCTGTACAACCGGCACCACGCGGCCACCCTCGCCTATGCGCGAACCCTGAGCGGTGGCCGGCACGTACTGGGCCCGGGGCAGCTCCTACTACCGGCCGTCCCGGCTCGACGCGGCCGACGCCGACGACGTCGAAGCCCGGTACGGACAGAGCGAGTTGAGCGCGGCAGGCGGCGGCCGAGGCGGCCTGTCCACCGATCTGTGAACCCGCCGGCAGGCCGCCCGACCGGGGCAGCACACCGCCCGAACCCCCGTCGTCCCCAGGAAGTGAGCGAGCCCATGGCCAGAGCGCGCAGCCGTCCCCCGTCGCCCGGATTCGACCCGACCTTCGGCGACCGACCGCTCGCCGAGGCATGCCAGGACGTCCTCGTGGGTCGCTGGCAGGGCGCGCGCGACCTGCTGCGCGCCACCGGACGGGACTGGGACCGCCGAACCCACCGGATGCGCCTGCTGGCCGACGCGGCCGCGGGCACCCGGACCGTCGAGACCTGGCAGGCCGCCGAACCCGGCAACCGCGACGCCACGGTGTTGCGGGCCGAAACCGACGTGATGCGCCTGTTCAACGCCGTCGCCGCGGGCGGCCCGCCGCTGCCCGCGGTGGACGCGACCGACCGCAGGCAGCTCGACCGCGCCGTGCGGACCTGCCTGCTGGCCGCCGACGCCAGCCCGGAGGACCCGGTGCCCTGGGTCTCGCTGGTGACCCTGGCCCGGCTGTACGCGGGCGGTCACCCGCAGAGCGGGCTGTGGTGGCGCGAACTGCGGGCCAGGGACCGTGACAACCGGGAGGGCCACCACCAGGTGCTGCGTCACCTCTCCGCCCGCTGGCACGGGTCGCACAGCAGGATGTACGACTTCGCCCGGGACGCGGCCTCCTTCGCGCCGCCCGGCTCCCCCCTCCTGGTGCTCACCCAGGTCGCCCGTGCCGAGCACTTCCGCAGCCTCGCCCAGAACCGCGCGCTCACGCCCCTGACGCTGTCCCAGCACTGGAAGAGCGAGGTCGCCGTCCGGGATCTCGACCGGACCTGCGAGCGCTGGATCCGGCACCGCGCCTTCGAGCTCGCCCAGGACGTGGCGGACCTCAACCACCTCGTGCACGGCCTGGTGATGGCCGGCATGACCGACGAGGCCCGGCACGTCTTCACCCTGCTCGGCAACCGTCCGACCCGGGTGCCCTGGGCCTACTCGGACGATCCGGAAGAGATCTTCCGCCGCTGGTACAACCGCCTGGCGCGATGACGGCGGCGCCGCCGGGACGATACCCGCGGGCATCGTCCCGGCGGCAACTCCTCACCTGTGCCGACCGGTTCTGCGGCGGCGGAGCAGGAACGTGCCGACGACGATGGCCACCGTTCCTCCGACGAGCGCGATGTCCATCCCCGCACCGGTGGCGGGCAGGTCGGAGGTGGCTGCGGGACCGGTCGCGTCGGACGCGTTCGACGGCACGCCGGGGGTCGTCGCTGCCGTGCCCGAGGCCGAGGGGCTCGCCGAGGCCACTGCGGACGTGGACGTGGACGCGGAGGTGGTGGTGGTGGCTGTGGCGGGCGCGGACGCGGTGGGTGTGGCTGCGGCGGGCCCGGATGTGGTGGATGTGGAGGCGGTGGCGCTCGTGCGTGCGGTACCGGGTGTCGGCGTCGGCCCCGCCGGTGCGGCCGCCGACCCCGGGGTGATGGCGATGTCGTCGACGAACAGCACGATGTCCGGTCCGCCGGTCGGGTGCTTGGGCTTCTCCGGGCGCCAGGCCGGGCGGTAGACACCGGTCCTGAAGTGGGGCGGCTCACCGCGGTGGTAGTTGTTGTCGCCGCGGTGGGAGCCGACCTGGACGCCGTCGCGGATCACGGTGATCGAACCGGGCGAGGACGGGGTGGACCAGGTGATGTCCAGCGCCCAGCGGTTCCAGTGCCCCAACTGCACGGCGCCGAGTGGGATCAGGGACTCGTACTCCTCGAAGGTCGCGAGGTTCTTGAGCCAGTGGACCTTGAGCCGCCAGGTGCCGCCGTGCACCGCGAGCGAGACGACCGGCTTGACGCCCTCGCTGTCCGGCTGGGTACTGAACCACTGGGCGACGATGATGTCGTCGTCGGCCTGCTTCCAGTCGCCCGGAAGGTAGTTGGAGAAGCTGAAGCGGTGGGTTCCCGCGCTCAGGCCCTTGAGGGCGAGTTCGGAGCGGAACGAACGCCCGTCGTCGGGCACGTTGAACCTCGCCGCGGTGCCGCCCTTCCCGGGCGCGGGGGCGGTGTTCACGGCACCGTAGCCGTTGATGGCCCTGAACGGCCACTCCTTGGCCGCGATGCCCTCGAAGTCGTAGGACCTGGAGTCGTCCGCGGCGGCGGGAGCCGTGGTCGCGCTGACGGCGAGGAGCGCGGCGGACGCGGCGCCGGCCATGCGCCGTACGGTGCGGGCGGTCGTCGGACTCGGGCGGAGCGGCATGCTGTTCCTTCGGGACGGTGGACGGTCCGTGGAGCCGACGACTGGACTGCCGGCTCGTCGTTCCGGTGAGGTTCGGACGGAACCCGGGCCCCACGCGGACGGCGATCCGGTTCCACCACGCCGGGACGGGGCGGGCGGACGCACCGCGCTGCTCGCGGGTGCGAACCGCTTGCCCGAGAAGGAGCGACGAGCCGGTGTCAGCGCCCGGTGCGTTGCACAACCGTGATCAGGTCGTCTGTCCTCTCACGCTCTGTTCCCTCTCCGGGCCGGCTGCACCCCCCTCACCTGCGGTTGTGTTCACCCACATGGGGACGCGGGCGATCGCCTGTCGGGTGGGGCCGGTTCCGTGGTGAACGACGGGCCGGCTGTTCGATGAGGTGGTGATCACCCACATCCCTTCCGTCGAATGCGGCCGGTCAGGGGGTGCGGACCCAGAACTCGATCGACCGCGGTGGGACGGTGAGGGTGAGGACGGGCCCGGGGAGCGTGGGGATGTCCTGGTTGTCGGTGGCCGGACCGTAGCGGTGGCCGAAGAGTAGGTGCCGGCGGTGGCGGCCGTGGCGGTGGAGAGGTTGAGCAGCGGGGAGATCGCGGCTCCGGCGCCGGCGACGGCCGCGCCGCGCAGGATGGAGCGGCGGCTGATGCCGTGCGGCTCGGGTTTGGACATGGTCTGCCTCCATGGGAGGTGGGGGGTGGGGACCGGAGGGTGGCGTCGGCATTTCGGGCTGGAGCGGTCTGCGAGCGCCGAAAAGGGCCTCTGCTGCTCGGACTTGCTTCGCCATGGGGAGCGTCGGGCAGGACGAGGGCATCCCTCCGCGGCTTCAAGTGCCCGGAACATATCTGATATACGAAATTTGGGTCAAGGGTTTGCGTCGACTCTGCCAACCGTCAATTCGGCCCGCGCGCACCAGCCGTGAGTCCGGGCGCGACGCGGATCCGGGAACGACCGTTGCCGCCGTTGTAACGAACCTGCATACCCGCGGGACCTGCGGGCCCACCAGCGCTCAGTAACCGGCAGGCGCCGCGATGGTGCCCGAACTCTCCTACGCCGGAAGGTGACCACGTGTCCACCCCCCGCAATCTCCTTCTCGCGGGTGCCACCGCACTCGTTCTGTCGACCCTCCCGGTCGGTACGGCAGGCGCCGCCGATGCCGTACCGGCGGGCTCCTCGGCCCCGGTCCCGAACCTCGACGGCTCCCTGCAGAGAGGACTGGAGCCGTCGGTGACCGGGGTCCCGAGGGAGTTCGAGGTGGGCGGAGCGTCCGGGGAGTTCAGTTACACCGTCACCAACCCGACGGCGCACGACTTCGTGGCCTTCGCCCTGCTGAAGTTCAAGAACCAGGCCGGTGACCTGCGAGCATCCGACCTCAAGGTGGAGTACCGGCTTCCCGGGGGCGGCTGGCTCCCCGGCTCGCTCGCCCCGGGAGGCGAGGGGACGGACGGCAGCGTCCTGGTGGTGCTCGGGGCGAAGGAAGGCGACGAGGTCTCGGACGACGCGCTCCTGGCGGTGCGGAAGGGCCGGACGCTCGTCCTCAAGGTCCGTGCCTCGTTCGCGGCCGGGGCACCGCTCGGCAAGGCCGGCGTCGCACCGGTGACCTTCGCTTCCCGGCTCGACGACCGGACCGGTCTGCCGGTGGACCAGGGCAGCTTCGGCTGCGCGTGTGCGGTGGGCTGCGCCGGGTTCAAGATCAAGAAGCCGGCCCCTCCCGGCCCGGTCGCCACGCCGACCCCGACTCCGACCCCGACCCGCACGGCTTCGCCGACGCCCATGCCGACCGCCACGCCCACGCGCACGGCCACTGCCACGGTCACCCCCACGCCCACGGTCACCCCCACGCGCGCGGCCACTCCGACTCCCACCGCCACCCCCACGCGCGCGGCCACCCCCACGCCGACCGCCACCCGCACGCCCACCCCGACACGTACCGCCGCACCCGTCCCCACCGTGCCGACACCTGTCGGCAACCACCCCACGGCGTCGGAGGAGCCGTCGACCGCCGCCACCGAGGACGGCGGGCAGCTGCCGCTGCCGTTTCCGATGGACCCTCCGACCAGTGCGCCGTTGAAGATCCAGCCGGTGGCCGTCGCCAAGGCGAACAGCACGGCGGACGCCATGGAGCGGAGCCTGGCCCAGACCGGTGGGGGTGACAACGAGGTGGTGATCGCCGGTGTCGGTGCCGCCATGCTGGGCGTCGGCACGGGTGCGCTGGTACTCCTGCGCCGCCGCAGGGCCGCGCGGCACGGGTGACCTGCGGGGCGGGGCGGGTTCCGAACGGGCCCGCCCCGCCCGTGCTGTTCGGCACGCGGCAGACGGCGGTCCGCAGGGGATCGCTGTGGACGCCCGGACTGCCGTCGAGGCGGAGACGTCGCCCACCGGCGAAGACGTTGATTGCGGCGATCCCGGGTCGGTCGGACCGATCGGGGCCATCCGGATG
>NZ_JBSGXP010000230.1:0-8543 GCF_053610105.1 Kitasatospora sp. NPDC054939
ACGAACTCAGCTGGTCGACCATCGTGTTGATCGTGGTCTTGAGCTCCAGGATCTCCCCGCGCGCATCCACCCGGATCTTCTGCGACAGGTCGCCGTCGGCGACCGCGGTGGCGACCTCGGCGATCGAGCGGACCTGGGCGGTCAGGTTGCCGGCCATGGAGTTCACCGAGTCGGTCAGGTCGCGCCAGGTGCCGGCCACGCCGGGTACCCGGGCCTGGCCGCCGAGCCGGCCCTCGGTGCCGACCTCGCGGGCCACCCGGGTGACCTCCCCGGCGAAGGCGGAGAGCTGGTCGACCATGGTGTTGACGGTGTTCTTGAGCTCCAGGATCTCGCCGCGGGCGTCGACCTCGATCTTCTGGGTGAGGTCGCCGCGGGCCACCGCGGTGGTGACCTGCGCGATGTTCCGGACCTGCCAGGTCAGGTTGCCGGCCATCGCGTTGACCGAGTCGGTGAGGTCCAGCCAGCTGCCCGAGACGTCCGGCACCTGCGCCTGCCCGCCGAGCCGGCCCTCCGTGCCGACCTCCCGGGCCACCCGGGTCACCTCGGAGGTGACCCGGCCCAGCTGGTCGGCCATGCCGTTGAAGACGGTCGCGATCTCGCCCAGGACGCCGGGCTGGTCGGACGCCAGCCGGCCCCGGAAGTCGCCGTCGCGCACCGCGATCAGCCCGGCGAGCAGCTGCCGCAGGGCCTGTTCGGCGGTGTCGCCGTTCGCGGGTTCCGTCAGCGGTTCCACCGGGACCTCGTCCACCATGCGTCCCACCGTCCGGGTCGGGGGTCCGGGAGCCGGGGCCGCCGACCACCCGGCGGCCTCCGCCCGGGGAACGGGCTCGCCGCTCCCAGAACCACTCTGCCACCGTCCGCCGCCGGGGGGACAGACCGGGACGATCCGCCGCCTGCGGCCGGGCCGGGGGCGGGGGCTCACGTCCGGGGTCGTTCCAGCAGACTTCCGTCCAGGGCCGCCAGCAGGGCGGCCGCGTCCGGGTGCACCTCGGCGGCACCGGCCCCGCGCAGTTCGGCGGCCGCGAAGCCGCCGCTCTCCACCCCCACGCACGGCACCCCGGCCCGCTTCGCCGCCAGCACGTCCCAGACCGTGTCGCCGACGAACACCGCGTGCTCGGCGGCGGCACCGGACCGCTCCAGGGCGGCGTGCACCAGATCGGGCGCCGGCTTGGTGGCCCGGACGTCGTCGGCGGTGGTGACCCCGTCGATCGCCTCGTCGGCGCCGAGCACCCGGCGCAGCACCTCCAGGTCGCGGCCCGAGGCGGAGCTGGCGAGCAGCACCGTCCAGCCGCGGGCGGCGCACTCCCGCACCAGGTCGGCCGCGCCGGGCAGGGCCCGGATCAGCGGCCAGTGGCGGGCGTAGAGGGCGTCGTGGGCGGCGGACACCGCCCCGTCCTCGCCCTTGTCGCGGTCCTCGCCGAGCAGGTGGTCGAGCAGCTGGTCGGCGCCCATCCCGATCGCCCGGTGGACCCGCGCGGCGGGCACCTCCCGGCCGTACTGGCGCAGCGCCTCGCCCCAGGCCTGGGCGTGCAGGTACGTGGTGTCGACCAGGGTGCCGTCCACGTCGAACAGTGCTGCCGAGGTCACGGCCATGGCCGTCCTCCTTCCGGTGCCCCCGCGGCGGCGGCTACCCGCCGGGCGGCGGCCCACGCCGGGCCCCCGCCCCGGGGTCGGCGGGCCGCCGCCCGGGGATCAGGGCGCGGTCTCCCGGATCCGGAAGGCGTCGGTGGCTCCGGTGAGCTCCAGCATCCGCAGCACCATGGCGCGCGGGGCGGCCAGCTCGACGCGACTGCCGTCGGCCTCGGCCCGGTTGCGGACGTGCAGCAGCACGTTGAGGCCGGTGGAGTCGCAGAACTCCAGGCCGCCGCAGTCGACCACGACCACCGTGCCGGGGGTGAGCAGGGCCGCGTCGAGCGCGTCGCGCAGGACGCCGACGGTGTCGATGTCGAGTTCGCCGTGCGGGCTCAGCACCGTGCCCCCGGCCCACGGCCGGGCCTCGACGGCGAGGGCGCCCGGCCCGGGGGTGACGGCGTTGCGCTCCCGGCGCTTCACGGCCCGCCACCCCCTCCCGCTCCCGGTGGTGCGCCGGAACGGGTCCTGCTGCGGTGGGTGTGGCTGGTCGCGGTCATGGTCGTCCTCATCCCGCACTGCAACGGCGGCGGCCCCCACCACGGCGGGTTGCCGGTGCGGGGGCCGGGAAACGCGGACGGCTCAGGTTTCGGGCGGTCCGTCCGTCCAACCGGGGGCGTCGCGGTCCTCCAGCTGCTCGCGCAGCCGGGTGAGGGTGGACGACAGCAGCCGGGAGACGTGCATCTGGGAGACGCCGATCCTCCCGGCGATCTCCGACTGGGTGCAGCCGCCCCAGAAGCGCAGCAGCAGCACGGTCTGCTCGCGCTCGGGCAGCCGCCCGAGGAGCGGACGGACGGCGGTGCGGAACTCCGCGAGCTCCAGGTTGGTGTCGCACTCGCCGAGCCGGTCGAGCAGGGCGCTGCCGCTCTCGTCGGTGTCCTGCTCGCGCAGCGAGTCCAGCGAATTGGGCCGGTAGACGCGGCCGGCGACCAGGCCCTCGGTGACCTGCTCGACGGTCAGCCCGAGGTCCTCGGCCAGTTCCTCTGGGCGCGGCAGCCGGCCGAGCTCCTGCTCCAGCCGGTCGGAGCCGCGGGTGACCAGCAGGTACAGCTCCTGCATGCTGCGCGGCACCCGTACGGGCCAGGAGGTGTCGCGGAAGAACCGCTTGATCTCCCCGGCGATGGTCGGGATCGCGTACGTGACGAACTCGACGCCGCGGCGCCGGTCGAACCCGTCCACGGCCTTGATCAGCCCGATCGTGCCGACCTGGAGGATGTCCTCCATGGCCTCCGAGCGGTGCCGGAAGCGGGCGGCGATGAACCGCACCAGCGGCATGTTCAGTTCGATGACGGTGCCGCGCACGTAGCTGTAGGCGTGGCTCTCGCGGGGCAGCGCGGCCAGCCGGTCGAACAGGGCGTCGCTCAGTTCGCGTGCCTCGGCCTTGCCCATGGTCCGCAGCCGCTCCTCGGTGGGGCGCGGGGGCAGGTCGGGCGGGAGGTCGGACGGCAGGCTCTGCGGGAAGTCGTCCAGGAGGGCAGCGGACGGACGGACGGGAGAGGACACGGTGTGCTCCTCGATGTGCGGGACTGACCCGGTCCCGGGGAAAGGCCTGCGCCCGACTGCTTCAGGCGGCGGCCCCGGAGGCACCTCTATGGGTGCGGGAGCGCGGGCAGGTGGGCCACGGCAGCTCCGACCTGTCTCCTACCCGGGTCGCACGGCGGCAACCCTGCGAGCGGGTCCGGCCGGGTTCGACCGCGGGAGCCCGGGTAGGCGCTGCGCGGTGCCGCCGGTCCGCGGCGGCCAGGAGGTGTGCCATGACCGTCCCCGCTCCCCCGGATCCCGACACGGTGCCGATCCCGCCGAAGGAGCCGCACCCGCTGCCCGGCCCCGACCGCCCCGATCCCGGGCCGCCGCTGCCGGACCCGGATCCCGCCCCGCCGCCGCAGCCCGAGCCGTCGGTGTGAACGCGGGTGCCCCGGCCGGACCGCCGTCCGCGTGCCGCCCCGCCCGGCCGGGGCCCGTCGCCGCCCCGCGGCCCTCGTGCGGCCGCCGGGGCGGCTCGTCCGGCCCTGCTGCCCGCTGCCCGTACGGCCCGCGGCGGCGGCCCTACCGCAGCGGCGTGGGGACCTCCAGCCAGACGGCCTTGCCGGTACCGGCCGGCTGCGCCCCCCAGCTGCGGGCCAGCCGGGACACCACCCGCAGGCCGTGGCCGCCCGGCCGGCCCGCCTCGCCGGGCCGGCGCAGCATCGGCACGACCGGGCTGGCGTCGAACACCTCGACCCGCAGCCGGTCCGGCGTGCGGATCAGCCGCAGCTCCAGCGGCCCGCCGGCGTGCAGGCAGGCGTTGGTCACCAGTTCGGAGACCATCAGCAGGACGTCCTCGACCACCAGCAGCCGCTCGGCGTCCCGCTCCCCGTCGACGGCCTCGCCGTCGACCGGCAGCCAGTGCCAGTCGCGCAGTGCCACCCGGCTGAAGTCGCGGCAGCGGCCGACCGCCCCGGTGGTGCCGGAGAGCACCAGGCTCCGGGTCTCGACGTCACCGCGGGCTACGGTCATGACGCCGTGCCCGGGGCGCTGCCGTCGGGGTGGGCGAGGCCCGCCTCCAGGTCTGGGTGGATGCGCAGCACGGTGTCCGCGCCGGTGATGTCGAACAGCCGGGCGACGGCGGGGCGCAGTCCGGCGACCTCCACCCGCACGCCGTCGGTCTCGGCCTTGAGCCGGGCCCGCAGCAGGATGTTCAGGCCGGTGGAGTCGCAGAAGCCGACCCCGCTGAAGTCGACCAGGATGCGGGTGCTGCCGGGTTCCGGGGGCTGCTGCAGGGCGGTGCGCAGCTCGGGTGCCGTGTCGTGGTCGATCTCCCCCACGGCCGCGACCACCCGGGTGCCGCCGGCCTGGCGCACCCGGACGGTGAGCCGCCCGGGGCCGATCGGGTCGTCCCCCGGTGGTTCTGCCGCTTCCCGCGCCATGCCCGGCTCCCGGTCCGCTCGGTCCCGTCCGGACGGCACCGTGCCGTCCGGACCATGATGCCGCGCGGAGCCGCGGCGTGCCCGGGCCGGCGCCGGTCCGGGGCGGGGCGCGGCGACGTCCGTACGTTCCATGGCCCGGCGTTTGCCCGCGCCCCGGCCGGTTACACGCGTCGCCACCATCGGGCCGATCCGGGTACGGAGGTGAGGCGGATGGTTCCCCGGCTCTCCGACAGGCCGGCCGCGGCCGAGCGCTTCGGGCGACAGGAGTCGCCCGAGGAGCGGGCGGACCGCCGCTGGGGCGACATGCTGCAGGAGGTCCGGGTCGCCCAGACCGGCTCGCAGATCCTCTTCGGCTTCCTGCTGAGCGTGGTGTTCATGCCGCGCTTCGAGCAGCTGACCGGCTTCGACCAGGGGCTGTACGTGGTGACGGTGGTGCTGGGCGCGCTGGCGACGGGGGCGCTGGTGGCGCCGGTGTCGTACCACCGGGTGCTGGCCGGGCACCAGCTGAAGCCGCAGCTGGTCGACGGCGCGGCCCGGCTGATCTCCTTCGGCCTGGTGCTGCTGGCGCTGACGGTCGGCGCGGCCCTGCTGCTCCTGCTGCGGGTGGCGACCGGCGGTTCGGCGGCGGCCTGGGTGATCACCGGGATCGTCCTGCTGTGGTTCGTGCTCTGGTGGCTGGTGCTGCCGTTGCGGCGGCTCGTCCGCCACAACGGGAACGGTGCCGGCGACGGGAGCGGTGACCCCCGAAACGACCCCGCCCCGCCCGACGGCGGGCGGCGGGTCCGCGGCTGACCGGCGGCCCGGGAGGTTTCGGCCCGGCCGCACCGGCAACACGTGCGCCATGACCCCACGTCCCGCTCCGTCCGACCGCCCGTCGACCGGGACGGTCGCCGACCCGGCGCCGCCTGGGCCGGAAGGCGGCCCGGCGAGCCGGCCGCGGGTGCCCGCCACCGTCCCCACCGTCGGGGTGGAGGAGGAGTTCCTGCTGGTCGACCCGCGGACCCGGGCGCCGGTGGCACGGGCGCCGCAGGTGATCGCGGACGCCGCCACGGTACTGGGCGACCGGGTGCAGGCCGAGTTCTTCCCGGTTCAGGTGGAGGTGTGCACCCGCCCGACCGGCACGCTGTCGGAGCTGCGCGCGGACCTCGCGGAGCTGCGCCGGGTGGTCGGCGAGGCGGCGGCCGAGGCGGGCTGCCTGCTGGTGGCCTCCGGCACCCCGGTGGTCTCCGACGGCGACCCGGGCGAGGTGACCGACACCGCCCGCTACCGGCGGATGGCGGCCCGGTACGCGACCGTGCTGGACGGCTACGACGGCGCGCTGTGCGGCTGCCACGTGCACCTGGGCACGGACGGGCGGGCGCAGGCGCTGGCGCTGGGCGGCCGGCTGCGGCCGTGGCTGCCGGTGGTGCAGGCGCTGGCGGTGAACTCGCCGTTCAGCAACGGGCGGGACAGCGGCTTCGCGAGCTGGCGGTCCGTCCAGTGGGCGCGCTGGCCCACCGTCGGCCCGGCGCCGGTGCTGGACGAGAAGGCGTACGAGGCGCTGGCGGACGCCCTGGTGGCGTCCGGGATCCTGATGGACCGTCGGATGATCTACTGGTACGCCCGGCCCTCCGAGCATGTGCCGACCCTGGAGGTCCGGATCGCCGACGTCAACGCGGACCTGGAGACGGTTGTCCTCCTTGCGGGTCTGCTCCGCGGGCTGGCGGCCGTACTGCTCGACGAGGCCGAGACGGGCGCGCCGGTGCCCGGGATCTCCTGCGGCCTGCTCGGTGCGGCGCACTGGCGGGCCGCCCGGCGCGGCCTGGCCGGGGCCGGGGTCGACCCGCGGACCGGGCGCTCCGCGCCGATGTCCGCGCTGGTGGACGAGCTGATGGAGCTGGCCGGACCGGGGCTGGAGGCGGCCGGGGACCTCGCCGCCGTCCGGCAGGGCCTGACCCGGCTGCGCTCGCTGGGCAGCGGCGCGGCCCGCCAGCGCCGGGTCTTCCGCCACCGGCTGCGGCCCGCGGACGTGGTGGACGAGCTCGCGGCGCTGACCCTCGCGGTGGACTGAGGCCCGCGCGGCACCGTCTCGACACGACCGCCGAAAGGGGCCGATGGACGTGCACGCGCGGCTCGCCGACGACAGCATGGCAGAGTAACCGGTCCATCACTGTGCGCCACGTGGTGCACGCGGCTGGACAACGGCCGCCGGAACCCCGTCGGCCCCGCATCGAGAGGTCCCATGATCACATCACTCTGCCGGCCGGCACCGTCGGCGGGCTCCGAGGACGGCAAGCAGCGGACGCCGGGACGACCGTCGTGAGCGCCCGGAGGACGTCGCAGCCCCGCGCCGCCGCGAGCACCCGGGCCGCGCCGGCGAACAAGGCCGAGGCCGCCGCGGACTGGACCGACGGCCGGCTGGGCATCTACGGGCTCGCCAAGAGCAACCTGCGCAAGATCTTCCCGGACCACTGGTCCTTCATGCTGGGCGAGATCTGCCTCTACACCTTCGTCATCATCATCCTGACGGGTGTGTGGCTGACCTTCTTCTTCAAGCCCAGCATGGCCGAGGTCACCTACGAGGGCTCGTACATCCCGCTGCAGGGCGTCCTGATGTCGGAGGCGTTCGCGTCGACGGTGAACATCAGCTTCGACATCCGCGGCGGCCTGCTGATCCGGCAGATCCACCACTGGGCGGCGATCGTCTTCGTCGCCGCGATGCTCGTGCACATGATGCGCGTCTTCTTCACCGGCGCGTTCCGCAAGCCGCGCGAGATCAACTGGTTGTTCGGCGCCGGGCTGCTGATCCTCGGCATGTTCGACGGCTTCATGGGCTACTCGCTGCCCGACGACCTGCTCTCCGGCACCGGCATCCGGTTCATGGAGGGCGCGGTGCTGGCGGTGCCGGTGGTCGGCACGTACCTGATGTTCTTCATCTTCGGCAGCGAGTTCCCGGGCTTCGACATCGTGCCCCGGCTGTTCACCGTGCACATCCTGCTGATCCCCGGCATCATGCTGGGCCTGCTGGTGGCGCACCTGATCCTGGTCTTTTACCACAAGCACACCCAGTTCGCGGGCCCCGGCCGGACCGAGCAGAACGTGGTCGGCATGCCGCTGATGCCGGTCTACATGGCCAAGGCCGGCGGCTTCTTCTTCCTGGTCTTCGGCGTGGTGTCCGTGATGTCGGCGATCGCCACCGTCAACCCGATCTGGATGTACGGCCCCTACCGGCCCGACCAGGTGTCCACGGACGCCCAGCCCGACTGGTACATGGGCTACTCCGAGGGCCTGATCCGCGTCATGCCGGGCTGGGAGATCGGCCTGTGGGGCCACACGCTCAACATGGGCGTCTTCGTGCCGCTGATGATCTTCCCGCTGGTGCTGGCGGCGATCTGGAGCTACCCGTTCCTGGAGGCCTGGATCACCGGCGACAAGCGCGAGCACCACATCGCCGACCGGCCCCGCAACGCCCCCGTCCGGACGGCCTTCGGCGCGGCCTGGGTCAGCGAGTACCTGATCCTGCTGGCCGGCGGCGGCAACGACCTGATCGCCACCCACTTCCACCTGTCGATCAACACCATCACCAACGCGGTGCGGATCGGCTTCTTCGTGCTGCCGGTGATCGTCTTCGTGATCACCAAGCGCTGGTGCCTGGGGCTGCAGCGCCGCGACCGGGAGAAGGTGCTGCACGGGCGCGAGAGCGGGGTCATCAAGCGCCTGCCGCACGGCGAGTTCATCGAGGTGCACACCGGCCTGTCGCAGGGCGACCGCTACAAGTTCACCGCGCACGAGCAGCCGCAGCCGGTCGTCCTGCCCGCCGAGGTGGACGAGAACGGGGTGGCCCGCAAGGCCGGACTGCTCGCCCGCACCCGCGCCCAGCTGTCGCGCGGCTTCTACGGCGAGGGCAGCCAGATCGCGAAGCCCACCGCCGAGGAGCACCACGAGGTCACCAGCGGGCACGGCCACCACTGACCCGACCGTCGACACCGGAACGCCCGGGGCCCGCCACGCAGCACCGCGCGGCGGGCC
>NZ_JBSGXP010000231.1:0-8457 GCF_053610105.1 Kitasatospora sp. NPDC054939
GCAGGTCGGGAAGCGAGTAGGTGCCCATCAGGACACGGCCCCTTTCGGTATGACGGTCGATCGTGCCGGACCCACACTATTGCGTATCACTTGCAGGAGTGAACCCGTCGCGGGTGGCACCCGTCACTCCGTCACCGGCGCTGCCGCCCGCAGCCGTTCGGCGATGACGTCCGCCACCTCGCGCATCCGGTCGGCGAGGTAGAAGTGGCCGCCGGGGAAGACGCGCAGGTCGAAGCTGGCGTCGGTGTGGGCCGCCCAGCCGGCCGCCTCGTCGGGGGTCACCCGGGGGTCCGCGTCCCCGGTCAGCGCGGTGACCGGCACCCCCACCCGCGCGCCCGGGGCGGCCCGGTAGGTGTCGACGGCGGTGTAGTCGCTGCGCAGCGACACCAGGATCAGCTCGCGCAGCTCCGGCTCCGCGAGCAACCGGGGGTCGGTGCCGCCCAGATCGGTGACCCGCTCCAGCAGCGCCCCGTCCGACAGCATGTGCTCCTTCGGCTCGTCGCGGTCGAGCGAGGGCGCGCCGCGTCCGGACAGCACCAGGTGGACCGGCCCGCCGGCCCGGTGCGGGCGGTCGTCGGCCTCGAAGCGGCGGGCCACCTCGAAGGCCAGCGACGCCCCCATGCTGTGGCCGAACAGCACCAGCGGCCGGTCCGCGTACGGCTGGAGGGTGCGGTACAGCCGGTCGGCGAGCAGGTCCAGCGAGGTGATCCCGGGTTCGGCGTAGCGGTCCTGGCGGCCCGGGTACTGGGCGGCGAGGACGTCGCTGTACGGGGAGAGCGCGGCCGAGAGCGGGTGGTACCAGCCGGCCGTGCCGCCGGCGTGCGGGAAGCAGACCAGGCGGACCGGGGCGGTGTCGCGGGCGTGGAATCGCCGGTACCAGCGGTCGGCGGTGAGATCGGTGACGGTCATGGGGCGCGGGTGTCCTTTGCGGTGCTCGGAGCTGTTGCCGCGTGCCAGCTTTCCTTCCGGGCGGGGCCGGTGTCACGCGCCGGCGGACCGCGATGTCCGACGTCACATCCGGTACCGTGCGGGCGTGGTGCCGGGGGACGGGGTGACGGCCGGGCGGTGCGCGGGGCGGTCGCGGCGGGGCAGGGGGCGGTGTCCGAGGGGCGCCCGGCGGGTCGAGTGCGCCGGTCCGTCCGGGAATCCGCCCGGCACACGCTCGATCCCCGGCAGCCGCCTGCCGATACCTCGGGCACGGCTCGTCGTTCGGCTGGGAGGCCCGCCCCGTGACCTGGATCCGTGTTCTGACCGCTGTCGGCATCCTCGCCGTGGGGGCGAGCGCCGTACTCGTCTTCGCGCTGTGCACGGCCGCCGCCCGCGGCGACGGGCGGCGCGGCAACACGCAGCCGGACGTCCGCACGGAGGCCGAGCGCAGCGGGCTGATCCGGCGCTGCGACGGCGACGACCCCGTGCCCGGCTGCGACAGCCCGGGGTGACGGACGGGTCGTCGGAAGGGTCGGGGTCCTCAGAAGTGTCCGGTGGTCGCGGAAGTTCAGTGGCCGGGGCGGTCGTCCGGATGGACCGCGATGTGGTCGCCCGCCAGCTCCACCGCCACCCGGTGCTCCATCCCCAACGCCTCCAGGAACTTCACCGGCAACTGCACCCGACCCGACCGGTCCAGCACCACGTACTCCCGCTCGTTCACCGACTCCTCACCGAACTCGTCCAACACCGTCCGCCGCAACACCTCACTGCTCGTGCGACCGTCCCGGATCGCCACCGTCCGCCGCACCTCCCCCGCCACCAGCGGATCGTGCGTCACGATCACCACCGTCGCCCCCAACGCCCGCTGCTGCAACTCCTCCAACGACGCCACCGCACTCCCCTTCACCGAACCCGCCCCGACACTCACCGCTGATCCCCCACCCGCAACTCCGTACCGATCTGACGACGACCCGACACCAGTGCCTCCAGGAGCACCCCGGTGCAGATCACCGCGGTCAACGCGGCCACCTGGAGCGCGACCGGCGGCACGGCGGGCCGCAGCACCACGTCGACGGGAGCGCCCACCAGGGTGCCCAGGTCGATCGCCGGGCCGAGCAGGGCGACGGCGGCGAGCGCCGCCAGGCCGCCGCCGAGGGCCGCGACGAGCGCCTGCGGCAGCGCCTCGGCGAGAATCAGCGCCAGACCCTGCCGGGGCCGCAGACCCATCGTCCGCAACCGCGCCAGCAACGCGACCCGCTCCGGCGCCGCCCGCAACAGCGTCAACAGCACCGCCAGCAGCGCGAACCCGCCCGCCCCCAGCACCGACGCCCAGAACAGCCGCTCCGCCGACCGCTGCAGCGGATCCCCGGCGAGTTCCGCCACCAGGCCCGTGCTGCTGCGGACCACGTAGCCGTAGGGGGCCTCGTCGGCGGGGGCGTCGGACGCCGGGCCGAGGACGGCGCCGCCGAAGGTCCGCAGTCCGCGCATCAGGCCCTTCAGCTGCCGGTCGTCGACGTCCCCGAGGGCGAGCCAGACGTTGGTCGAGCCGCTGTAGGGGAGCCGGGCGAGGGCGGGTTCCAGCGACACCACGGCGAACCGGGTGGCCGATTCGTCGAGCGCGGGGGTACGGTCCAGGGTGCCGGCCTCGGTGGTGTGCAGTTCCCAGCCGTTGGGCATCCGCAGCCGGTGCACGCCGTCGGCGAGTTCCTTCGCCAGCGTGGTGCTGAACAGCGCCGGCACGGGGGTGTCGGGGCCGCCCGGTCCGGCCGCGAGGACGGCCGGGTCGAAGCGGCCGAGGTCGACGGTGCGGGCGATCTCCGCGTAGGCCGACGGGTCGACGGCGACGACGTGGACGCGGGTGCCGCGGTCGCCGCCGCCGAGCAGGAAGGCCTCGCTCTCCCACCAGACGGAGGTGGCCAGTTCGACCCCGGGCAGGGCTCCGGCGGCCCTGGTGAACTCGGCCGGGAGGCTGAGTCCCTCCGCCGCCGAGACCGAGGCGTCCCCGCCGACCAGGGCGCGGGCGGCGCGCAGCCGGGCGCCCTCGACGGTGTCCAGTACGGTGGCGCCGACGCTGGCGGTCGTGACGGCCAGCATCAGGGCGACCATCGGCAGCACGGAGGGCCGGGTGCGGCTGCCGCTGCCGCGGGCGGCGCGGACCAGCCCGAGGAAGCCGACCGCGCCGCGGCGGCGGCCTGCCGCCCGGGCGAACGCGCCCACCAGCAGCGGCTGGAGCCGGGCCAGCAGCAGCGCGCCGCTGAGCGCGAGCAGGATCGGCGCGGTGACGAGCAGCAGGTCCACGCCCTCGCCCGTCGGGTTGACGCCGCGGCGGCGGACCGTCAGGGCGGCGGCGACGGTGACCACCAGGAGGGCGAGTTCGCCGACCAGCCGCCGCCGGCTGCCGGGGGCCCGGGGCGGGCGACCGAGCACGGCCGCGCGGGCCGGGAAGGCCAGCAGGGCGAGCAGGGTGGTGGCCAACGCGCCGACCACGGACGCCGTCCAGCGCGGGGTGGGCAGCAGCCAGAAGGCGAGCGCGGTGGCCAGGGCGGCGGCCGGCAGCACGGTGACGGCGCCCTCCCCGAGCAGGCGCAGCGCCGTCCCGCCGCGCGATGCGCCGCGGGCGCGGAGCAGCAGCAGTTCGGCGGCGCGCCGGTCGGCGGTCAGCGCGGCGGCGAGGCAGAGGACGAGGGCGGCGACGCCGACCAGTCCGGCCGGGCCGATGGCGGCGATCGGGGCGACGGCGGCCTGGCGGGTGAGGGCCTGGTGGATCATGCTGGGCAGTTCGGAGCCGAGCCGCAGGTCCGACCGGCCGGTGGCCGAGGATAGGTGGACGGCGGCGGGGCCGCTCACGTACGAGCCGATCTCCTCCGCGGTGCGGCGCAGCCGGTCGGCGCGCAGGCCGTCGAGGTCGACGGGGATGCGCCAGAAGTCGGTGGCGCCCCGGTTCCAGTCCGGGAGGCGGTTCAGTGCGTCGCCGTGGACGATGCCGGAGGTCTTCCAGTAGAGGCTCTCGTTCCCTTCGATGCAGGCCTTCTCGGGGCAGGGCAGTGCGGTCCAGTAGGGGTCGTCGCGGTCGTCCGGCCGGAAGACGCCGACGACCCGGGCGCTCTGTCCGCCGCGGGCGTCGCCCGCGTCGCCGGAGAGGAGGTCGCCGAGGCGGATCCCCATGCCGGCGGCGGCGTGGGCGCTGACCGCGATCGGGATCGGGCCGTCCCGGTCGCCGCCGTCGGCGGGCCAGGTGCCCTCGACCAGGGTGCCGTGCCGGGTGATGCCGTGCAGGTAGACGAGGGAGAGGACGGGGTCGGCCTCGCTGAGGCGGGTGAGGCCGGGGTTGGCCAGCCGGCGCGCGCCGTTGGTCGAGGTGCCGTAGACGGTGTCGTCCGCGTCGAAGGTGAAGGTCTCGCCGCGCGGGACGGAGAGCTTGGCGGCCACCCGGTCGAGTTCGGCCGCGTCGTAGCGGTGTGCCGCGGTGCCGGTCACGCTGGTCCAGTGCGGGCCCCGACTGCCCAGGAACTCGCGGACGGCACTGTCCGCGCCGCGGTCGAGGGCGCGCGGGAGGGCGGCGGCGAGCAGGACGGCCGCGAAGGCGAGGGCCGCGGTGAGCAGCACGGCGAGCGGGGCGGTGCGCAGCCGGGTGCGGACCCAGGGCGCCGGGCGGTGGTCGCGCGGCGGTCGGGGCGGGGTGGTGGTCACATCTCCTCCACGTGGCGCAGTCGGGCGGCCACGTCTCGACGGCGGCCGGTGAGGAGGGCCGACAGCAGGGGGACGGCGGCGATGGCGGCGGTGAGCAGCAGGGTCGGACCGAGGGGCAGCCCGACGGCGACCTCGGGCACCGGTCGGGCGGCGGTCGGGGTCAGGACGACCAGCGGGACGACCAGGTGGACGATCACGGTGCCGAGGGCGAGGCCGACGGCGCCGGCGAGGGTGACCACGGCGGCCTGTTCGGCGGCGGCGGTGCGGACCAGCTGGCGGCGCGGGGTGCCGAGGGCGAGCAGCACGGTGAACTCCCCGGCGCGTTCCCGGGCGGAGGCCGCGGCGGAGGCGGCGAAGCCGATGGCGGCGAGCAGGGTGCCGGCGACGGCGAGGGCGGCGAGGGCGCTCTGCGGGGCGGCACCGACGGGGTCGGAGCTCAGCAGTGCGGCGAGCTCCCCGTTGAGCCGCAGGCCCTGTCCGTCGGGGGTGGCGCGCAGGGCGGCGGCGGCCCGGGCGGGGACGGGGTCGTCCGGTCCGGTGGCGGGCAGCCACCATTCGGTGGGGGCGGGCAGTTGGCGGCCGCCGGTGGCGAGGAGGTGGCCGGCGGTGGCGAGGTCGAGGGCGAAGGCGGTGTCGCCGGCCACCGGCAGCGAGCCGACGGCGCCGCGGACCTCGACGGGCAGCAGGAGTCCGGCGAACGGCACCCGGACGGTGTCGCCGACGGAGGCGCCGAGGGCCCTGAGGTAGCCGCGGGTGGCCACGCCGGTGAGCTTGTCCGGGACGAAGGCGCCGGCCGGGGCGAGGTTGACCTGGGTGGACACCTCGCCGCTGAAGGCGTAGTGCAGCCGCAGGAGGTTCTGCTCGCCGGCGGTGGGCGGGAGGACGGTCGACCTGGAGCCGTGCTCGCCCGGGTAGGAGACGCCGGCCCAGGCGAGGCCCGCGGGCACCGGGACGGCGGTGGCGGGCCCGTCCGCGGTGTCGGCGGCGGCGAGCCCGCGGATCGTCAGGTCGCCCGAGGCCGGGGGACGGAAGGTCCCGCCGTGGGCGGCGACGATCCCGGCGAGGGTGAGCGGGCCGGCGGGCGAGCCGACCGGCGCGTCGCTCGGGGCGGCCAGGTCGGCTCGGACGACGGCGTTTCCCCGCTCGGGCAGTCCGGGGACGGGGATGCGGACGGTGATGCCGTGGCGGTCGCGCAGCAGGACCCACAGGTCCGGGGGCGCCGAGGAGCCGGGGTCGGGGGTGACGGTGAGGTCGAGGTCGATCCGCTGCGGCGTCCCGGGCAGCGGGACGCCGTTCTGCGGTCCGGCGGGGGCGGGTTGCCCGAGCGGGGCGAACAGGGCGCGCGGGTCCTGGCCGTCCAGCAGGTCGGGGCGGACGGGGACGCGTTCGGCGAGGCCGCGGGTGTCGAGCACGAGGACCTGTCCGGCGACGCCGTCGGGCAGGGTGTGCTGCTGGCGGATCACGGGGAGCAGCCGGTCGCCGCCGGGCAGGGCGCCGTAGCGTCCGCCCTGGCCGAGGGCGGCGGCCTGGCCGCTGTCGATGCGCAGTCCGCCGGCGGTGGCGAAGTCGGCCTGGTCGCGCTGCGAGGCGGACCAGCTGTGGTGCTGGCCGAGGGCGAGCACTCCGGTGGCGACGGCGAGGACGAGCAGCAGGACGGGTCCGCCGGCGCGGGCGGGGCGGCGGGCGAGCTGCCAGCCGGCCAGGGCGGGCACCAGTCCGCGGCCCCGGGCGGCGAGGTGTCCGCCGAGCCGGGCGGCGAGCGGCAGCAGCCGCAGGACGAGCAGGGTGCCGGCGGCGAGCGCCAGGGTGGGTGCGGCGATCAGGACCGGGTCGAGGCCTAGTTCGCCGTCGGCGTCGGCGGACAGCCCGCCCTCGTACTGGGCGAGTTGGCGGTAGGCCAGGACGGCGAGGCCGAGGACGGCCAGGTCGGTGCCGGAGCGGACGGCGGTGCCCACGACGGCCTGGCGGCGGCCCGCGCTGCGGCGCAGGACGGCGGCCCCGGCGCCCCGCAGGACGGCGGCGCCGGTGGTGAGCAGGACGCAGGCGAGCGCGCAGGCGGTGGCGACCGGCCACAGGGTCCAGTCCGGCCGGGTGTCGAGCGGGAGCCGGACGAGGGCCGGGTGGGTGGCGAGGGCGCGCAGCAGCAGCGGGCTGAGCAGCGGGGCGAGCAGGGCCGCGGGGAGGGCGAGCAGCAGGCACTCGGCGGCGGTGAGGGCGGCGAGCCGGCCGGGGGCGGCTCCGCGGGCGGTGAGCAGGGCGTTCTCGCCCTCCTGCCGGGCGGCCATCAGCCGGACGACGAGCAGCAGGACGGCGCCGGCGAGGGAGACGAGTTGGAGGGCGCCGATCAGCAGGGTGGAGCGGGCGACCAGGGCGCCGGCATCGAGTTCGCGCAGCAGGGCGGGTAGTTCGGTGGCGGTCTGCAGGCCGGTGCGCTTGCGCAGGTCGGCGGCGAGGCCGGTGGCGCGGTCGCGGAGGGCGGCGGCCTCGGCGGCCCGGATGCCGGAGAGGTCCGCGTCGAGCAGCCAGGCGCGGTCGTCCTGGACGATCCCGGCGGTGGTGAAGGCGGTGTCGTCGACCAGGAGCGGGCCGTAGGTGGCGAAGTCGCCGACGTGGATCTCGCGTCCGCCGGCCGGGTCGAGGCGCCAGTAGAGCTGGTCGGGGTCGCTCGCCCGGTACGCGCCGGTGATGCGGACGGTCAACGGGGCGCCGCCGTAGCGGTCGTCGAGGCGGACCTCGGCGGGCAGGGCGTCGGGGGTGAGGCCGAGCCGGGTGAGGAGGGCCGACGGGGCTGCGGCCTGGACGGGCCCGTGCGGCGCCGCGGCCTGCGCCTTCCCCGGGAGGGTGCCGGCGAGCAGGCCGACGCGGCCGGGGTCGAGGGAGGCGAGCACGGTGAGGTCGGCGTTGCGCCCGGCCGTCGCGGTGGCGGGGCCGGCGGCGGGCAGGCCGTAGGAGCGGCTGCGGGCGAGCGTGTCGGTCCGGACCGGCCGGGTGCCGAACAGCGCGGTGCCGTACTCCCGGACGGCGGCGTCGTCGGCGGCCCGGGCGGCGACGGCGTGCTCGGCGGTGACGAGCACGGTGGTCCTGGGGTGGCCGGAGCCCTGGAGGGCCCGGCCGAGTCCGGCCGCTGCGACGCCGCCGTCGAACGCCACCAGTGCGGTCAGCACGGTGGTGGTGATCAGCATCGTGAGCAGGACGGCCCCGGCGAGCGCCGGCCGTCCGCGCAACCGGCGCACGACGAACCCGAGCATCCTGTTCCTCCCCCGTACTCCCCTGGATCCCGCGCCGGCGCCCCCGTCCCGCGGGCCGCTGCGGCGGCGGCCGGACACCGTCGCCGACGCCCCGGTGTCCACGGGCGGGTCGATCACCGGATAGCGGACGATGCTGGCCGATTCCCTGCAGGAGCGGAAGCGGTCGTGCGGGCACGGTGTGAACACGCGGTGATGCCCGAACGGGCAGCGCGTTGCGAACCGCCGTTCGACGGGGGGGTGCACGAGCGGCGGGTGTGGCAGCATCCGCCCGGAACGCCGGTTCGGCGGGCGCCCCGGACTCCGCGGGCCCGCCGCCCCGCAGGCAGGGCGTCACCGTCCTCGTCGCCACCCACGACCCCGCCCTCATGGAACTCGCCGACCGCACCATCGAACTCCGCGACGGCCACCTCCACCACGACGACCCCGACCACCCGGCCTGATCCGGAACCGATTTCCCCTTCGGCGGCGAACCACGTAGAGTCCTACTCACCGACGCGGGGTGGAGCAGCTCGGTAGCTCGCTGGGCTCATAACCCAGAGGTCGCAGGTTCAAATCCTGTCCCCGCTACTGAAGGGCCGGGGTCGGCGCACAC
>NZ_JBSGXP010000232.1:0-8245 GCF_053610105.1 Kitasatospora sp. NPDC054939
CGGCCGCGCACTCCCGTACGCGGCCGCTCCGGCGGTTCGGATACCGGCAGGCCCCGGCCTAGCGGCGGGCGGCTCGGCGTTCGTGGGCCAGCAGCCACACCAGGTAGAACCCGCCGATGCCCGCCGTCATGATTCCCACCGGCAGTTGCACGGGCGCGAGGACGCGCTGCGCCGCGAGGTCGCTCGCGCACAGCAGCAGTGCGCCCATCAGCGCGGAGGGCAGCAGCGCGACGCCCGGGGAGCGGGCCAGGCGGCGGGCCAGTTGCGGGGCGGCGAGCGCGACGAAGCCGATCGGGCCGGCCGCCGCGGTCGCCACCGCGGACAGCAGGACGGCGGTCACCACCAGCAGCAGGCGCGAGCGTTCGACCGGTACGCCGAGCGCCTTGGCGGAGTCGTCGCCGGCCTCCATCATCCGCAGGTGACGGCCGAGCAGCAGCACCACGGGGAGCAGCAGGCCGACGGCGAGCGCGGCGGGGCCGAGGTGGGTCCAGCCGCGGCCGTTGAGCGAACCGGTGAGCCAGACCGAGGCGGCCTGCGCCTCGTCGATGGACGCCTCGGTCATCAGGTAGGCGTTGACGGAGCTGAGCAGGGCGCCCGCCGCGATGCCGACCACGATCAGCCGGTAGCCCTGGACGCCGCGCCGGTACGCCAGCAGGTAGACGACCAGGGCGGTGGCGAACCCGCCGCCGACCGCGCCCGCGGCCACGGCGAAGGCGTCGCCGCCGAACACCAGGATCTGCAGCAGGGCGCCGGTGGCGGCGCCGGTCTCGAAGCCGATCAGGTCGGGGCTGCCGAGCGGGTTGCGGGCCAGGCTCTGGAAGACCGCGCCGCTCAGCCCGAGCGCCACGCCGACCACGATCGCGACGAGCAGGCGGGGCAGCCGCAGGGTGTTGACGACGTAGTCGGTGGCCCGGGTGCCGTCGCCGAGCAGGGCCCGCACCACGTCGGGCGGCGAGACCTGGAAGTCGCCGGTGCCCAGGGTCGTCACGGCGACGGCCAGCAGGGCGACCAGCAGTCCGAGGGTGGTGAGCACGGTGCGCGGCGCCAGTCGGAGCTGGAGGCGGGGGCCGAGGCGGATCCGCCAGCCGGGTATCGCGACCCTGACGGGCGCGGGGGCGGCCTCGACGGGGGTGGTGACGGTGTCGGCCTTCTGCAGGGTGGTCACAGCTGCGGCACCTTCCGGCGGCGGACGAGCGCGATGAGGACGGGTGCGCCGAGCGCGGCGGTGACGATGCCGACGGCCAGTTCGTCGGGGCGGACCAGGATCCGGCCGAGGACGTCGGAGGCGAGCAGCAGGGTCGGCGAGAGCACCAGGCAGTACGCCAGGATCCAGCGCTGGTCGGGGCCGGAGAAGGTGCGCACGGCGTGCGGCACGATCAGGCCGAGGAAGCCGATCGGGCCGACGGCGGCGGTCGCGGCGCCGCAGAGCAGCGTGACGGCGACCGCGCCGAGCACCCGGGTGCGGACCACCCGCGCGCCGAGCGCGTTGCCCAGGTCGTCGCCGAGCGCGAGGGCGTTCAGCGGACCGGAGAGCGCGAGCGCGAGCAGCACGCCGACGACCAGGAACGGCAGCACCTGGTACAGCACCGAGTCGTCGCGCCCGGCGAGGCTGCCGACCGACCAGAGCCGCAGCTCCTGGAAGGAGTCCTTGTCGAGGAAGGTGAGGGCGGAGATCCCGGCGATGAGCGAGGCGTTGACGGCCGTGCCGGCGAGCACCAGCCGGACCGGCGAGGCGGGGCCGGGCCCGGAGGCGCCGAGCAGGTAGACCGCACAGGAGGTCACGGCGGCGCCGGCGAAGGCGAACCAGACATAGCCGGTGAGCGTGGTGATCCCGAAGACCCCCATGCCGACGACCACGGCGGCGGAGGCGCCGGAGGTGACGCCGAGGAGGCCGGGGTCGGCCAGCGGGTTGCGGGTGAGCGCCTGCATCAGGGCGCCGGACAGGCCGAGCCCGATGCCGACGACCAGGCCTAGCAGGGTCCGGGTGAGCCGGTAGTCCTGGACGATGACGGCGTTCTCCGAGCCGTCCGGGGCGAACAGTCCGGCGACCACGGTCGAGAGCGGGATGGACTTGGTGCCGATGGCGATGCTGAACGCGCAGACCAGCAGGAGCAGCGCGACGGCCACCACCAGCCCGACCGCGCGCAGCGCCCCGGCCCGCCGCGGCAGCCTGCCGGGCGGGGGCGGTTCGGCCGCCACCGCGTTCCCGGTCGTTTCCCCTTGTGCCACCGTGCGCCCACTCCCCGAAGGTCCGAGGGCCGGCGGGAGGTACCGCCGACCTGCCTGATAGTTAGGTTAGGCTACCTTAACTTTTGGGAGATGTATCCGTCCGCCCGGGACGACCGGGACCGGCCCGAGCCACCGTCAACTCCGCACCCGGACCGACCCCGCCACCCGCCGCTCGGCAGTTTCCGTTATCTCCGGGCCTCCCGCGGATCTCCTGGGGCGGGGGCGGCACCCGGTGCGCAGGACCGGGACCGGCGGCCGGCTGCTCCGTACCGCCCGCCGCCCCCGCGCCACCCGTACGGAAGGACCCGCCGATGCCCGAATCCGCCGACGCCCTCTCCCGCCGCTGGGCCCTGGCCTCGGCCGTGCCCGCGCTGCTCGTCCTGCTGCTCGCCGCCCTCGGCGCCACCACTCCCCCGGCACCGTCCTCCGCGGCAGCGGCCCCCGCCGCCCCGGCCGCGAACGGCACGGGCACGGACGGCACGGGCGGACCCGGGACGGGCGCGGACGGGACGGGCGGACCCGGCACCGGCGGGCAGGCGGGCGGCGGGCACGGCGCGGCGACCTCGCCCGGTGCGGGGCTGTCGGCCGAGGCGGACGGGTACCGGCTGGAGTCACCGGCCGCCGAACTCCCGGCGCAGCGGACCGTCGGCTACCCCTTCACCGTCATCGGCCGGGACGGCCGCCCGGTCACCGGGTTCACGCCCGTCCAGACCAAGCCGCTGCACTTCTACGCGATCCGCTCGGACCTCACCGGCTACCAGCACGTCCACCCAGCGATGGCCGCCGACGGCACCTGGAACGCCGACCTCGCCCCGCTGGCACCCGGCGACTGGCGGCTGTACGCGGCCTTCAGCCCGGCCGACAGCCCCCGTCGGGGCAGCGAGCTGGTGCTCAGCCGGACGGTGACCGTCCCCGGTGCCGCCATGGCGACCCCGCTCCCGCCCGCGGCCGGGCGCACCACGGTCGACGGCTACACGGTGGACGTCCGCGGCGAGCCGATGCCCGGCTGGAACAGCCGGCTCACCGTCGCCGTCAGCCGGGACGGCGTGCCGGTGACCGACCTCGAACCGTACCTGGAGAGCTACGCCCACCTCAGCGCGTTCCACGAGGGCGACCTGGCCCTCGCCCACCTGCACCCGCTGAACGCGGCAGCGCCGTCCCCCGACGGCCGCGGCGGACCGGAGCTGACCTTCCACGCCATGCTCGGCCGCCCCGGGAACTGGCGGCTCTTCCTGCAGTTCCAGACCGAGGGCCGGATCCACACCGCCACCGTCACCCTGGACCTGGCCTGACCGGGTCACCCTGAACGCCTGACCGGGTCACCCTGAACCTGGCCTGACCGGCTGTCGGCTGACCGGCCGTCGGCAGGCCGCGCCGGCAGCGTCCGGGGTGAGCAGCGCCGACGCGTACGGCTCACGGCACGGCGGCGACCCCCACCGCTGCGGACCACAGCCTCTCCCCGGAGAGCGGCGCGGTGGGCTTCAGCCGTGCATCCTTCAGCCGTGCAGCCGGGAGAACCCGGCGGCAACCATCGGCGGACCGAGCAGGAGTTCCGCCGCCGGGGTGTGGTTTCCGGTCGCCGCGGCCCCGGTCATCGCCGAGGCGGCCGCGTCCTCGTCGGTGCCGGGCGGCACCACGAGGAGGAGGAAGTGGTCCTGGAAGCCCCGGGTGACGCTGATCGTCGCGTCGCTTCCGGTGAACCAGTTGATCCTGATCTCCAGGCCGTTCGCCACGACCGACCTGGGTACGTCGTCCCAGGCGGAGGTGTCGAGGCCGACCCGGACGATACGGCCGAAGTGGGCGCCGAGCGCGGTGAGCAGGTCCGGCAGTTCGGCGAGGACGTGGGTGGAGCGGGGCCACCAGGCGCCGTCGAAGACGCCCTCACGCGCCATCGTCGGCTCCAGGACCAGGCGCGGCAGCAGGGGAGCACCCGGTGCGGGCCATGGCCCGGGAGATGTGGGAATGGGGGTCGGCGTCATCGGGGGCCGCCCGTCCGGTCCACGTGGGACCAATCATGACCCAGGGCGACGCCGACGCTGATGCCGGTGTGCGGAATGTCCTCGGTTGCCTCCCACGGTACTCCGCCAGGGTGTCCCCCGGGACTCCCTCCCGGGCGGGGCCGCTACCGGCCGGACGGGCGGGCGGTGGCGGTGGCCAGGGGGAGCACCAGCAGGGCGATCACGGCGCCGCCCACGGCGAGGGAGTCGAAGCCGCCGGCGGCGACGACGGCGCCGGAGGCCAGGCCGCCGGTGCTGCCCGCGGCTGCGAGGGCGACGTCGACCAGGCCCTGCGTGGAGGCGCGCCGCTCCAGCGGTACGGCGGCGGTGACCACGGCGGTGCCGCTGACCAGGCCGAGGTTCCAGCCCACCCCGAGCAGGACCAGGGCCACCGCCACGACCGCCACCGAGTGCGCCGGGGCGAGGGCGGCGAGCAGTCCGGCGGCGCCGAGGACGACCCCGGAGGCGGCCGCGACCGGACGCGCCCCGAGGCGGTCGACCAGCCGGCCGCTGAGCGGGGACGGCAGGAACATCGCACCCACGTGCAGGGCGATGACCAGCCCGGTGGCGTCCGTGCCGTGCCCGTGGCCGTCCAGGTGGACAGGGGTCATCGTCATGATGCCGACCATCACCAACTGACCGATCAGCATGATCCACACACCGGTCGCCAGCCCCGGGGCGGCACGGGACCGGCCGATCGGGGCGGCCGGCGCTCCGGCCCCGGCCGACGGAGCCGCGGCGGCCGCGCGGGCCCGGGCCAGCAGCAGCGGATCAGGCCGGAGCAGGGTGGCGAGCACCAGGGCGGCCACCCCGTACGCGACGGCCGCCAGCAGGAACGGCCCCGCCAGCGCGGGGATCCCCCAGCGCTGCGCGGCGTCGCCCGAGACGGTCGCCAGGTTGGGGCCGACGACCGCGCCGAAGGTGGTGGCGAGCAGCACCAGGCTCACCGCCCGGCCGCGCCGCTCGGGCGCGGCCAGATCCGCTCCGGCGTAGCGGGCCTGCAGGTTGGTCGCGGTGCCGGCGCCGTACACGAGCAGCGAGAACAGCAGCAGCGGCACGTTCCCGGCGGCCACCGCCGCCACCACGCCGACGCTCCCCACGGCCCCGGTCGCGTACCCCGCGGCCAGGCCGGGCCGCCGCCCCCACCGCTGGCAGAGGCGGCCGACGCCCAGGGCGCCGAGCACCGAGCCGCCGGTGAACAGGGCGCTGGGGATGCCGGCCAGTCCGGTCGAACCGAGCAGGTCGCCGGCCAGCAGCGCGCCGACCGTGATGCCCGCGGCGAGCCCCGCTCCGCTGAGGACCTGGGCGGCCGCCAGGACGGCCAGCACCCGCCGCTGTTCCGGGGGTTCGGCGTCCGGGCCGGCCGCCGGTGCTCCGTCCGCCGGGCCGGGCACCTTCACGCGGACGCCGACGGGCGGAGGTCGGAGATCTCCTCCAGTGACATGCCCATATGCTCGCGCAGGTAGCGCACGATCGTCCAGTGGGCCGTCGCCGCCTCGTCGAAGGGGCCGAACTCCCGGCAGTACAGCGGGATCCAGCGCAGCGCCTCCTCCGCCGCACGCTCCCGGCCGGGCTCCTCCTGGTACGCCTCGTAGGCGATGCTGCGGTGGTGGACGAAGAAGCCGCCGGGCAGCCGTTCGCAGAGGAGCGGGTACTCGCGGGTCTGCAGGATGAGGTAGTGCCAGACCTCGTCGATGTCCTGTTCCACCGGGAGGAAGAGCCCGGCGAGTTGCTCGCGGTACCGGGAGACCAGGTAGAGGTAGCGCAGGCATTCGGTGACCTGGCGCTCGGCCTGCTCGACCGGCAGGCCGGTCCGGCCGGCGGTGTACGCCACCACCTCGGCGTGCAGGGCGTCGCCGAGGAGGGCCTTCAGCTCCTCGGCCGTCACGGCGGGCGGGTCGGCGGGGGCGGGCTCGGCCGGCCGGTCGGCGGGCTCGGCGGCCACGGCGGGCCAAGGGGCAGCGGCGGGCTGGGGGGCAGCAGCGGGCTGGGGGGTCATGCTTCTCCGTCCTCCGGTCAGCAGTCCGTCGCGAGCCAGGCGTACTTGCCGGACGCGCCGATCGACAGGTGCTCGTGGTGTTCGACGCGGCAGCGCAGTCCGGTGAGGCGCCCGACCTCGCGCTCCAGCGCCGCGGACTCCTCCGGTGCGGGCGGTGCGCCGTCGAAGGTGGTGCAGCGCAGCACGGCCTCGCCGTCCCGGTGCCCGACGTGCAGCCGGTGGAGGAAGACCCGGGGTGCGGTCGCGCCGACGACGGCGTCGAGGTCGCCCTGCGCGACGGGGCCGTGCGGCGAGGGCAGCAGCTCCTTCTCCCGGCCGCAGAAGCGGACGATCCGCGCGGGGTCGGGGCTGCCGTCCGACGTGCGCACGCAGTCGCCGGAGCGGTAGCGGACCAGCGGCATGTGGGGGTTGCGCACGCTCGTCACGATCAGGCTGTGGATGTCGCTGCCGGGGGCGACCGGGACGAGTTCGACGCTCATGCCGTCGAGGTAGGGCCGGTACCCGCCGCTGCGGTCGCTGTAGTAGAGGTAGCCCAGCTCGGTGCTGCCGAACAGGTCCACGATCGGGCAGTCGAAGTGCTCGCGCAGGTACCGCGCCACGTTCACCGGGGTGTACTCGTAGGCGTGGACGATGCTGGCGGGCCGGGGGAACCTCTCCCACAGGCCCCACCGGTCGACCTTCCGCACCAGGTGCGCGAGGTGGTAGCCGGAGCAGTCCAGGTGGTAGGCGCCGCCGGGGTGTGCCCGCGCCGCCTCCGCGATCTCGTCGAGCATCCGCTCGACGTCCGCGCGCTGCCATGTGTCCGGGTCGAGGTGGAGGTTGAGGTAGCCGGTGCGCTCGTCGAGCCGGCGGTCCGCGGGGGTCGGTTCGGCAGCGGTCCGTACAGCGCCCGTCGGGCCCGTGTCGGCCGGTGCGGCGCCCGTCGACACGGTGTTCGGCGCGGCGGCGCCCGGCCCGGCGCGCTTGGCGGCGTTGACCCGGGCGACGTGCTGGGTGGCCAGCACCGTGGTGAGGGAGACCCGGCGGCAGCCCTGGTGCCAGGTGTGCGCGATGTCGGGGTGTTCGCTCCACAGGCGGTAGTACGAGTTCAGCAGGAAGTACGGCGGTCGGATGATCTGCATACGGGCGTGATTGGTGCCCGTCGACAGCACGAATTCGGCCTCTCCGGCCGCGAGTGCCGCGGAGAGGGCCGGTGTCATCCAGTTCTCGGGGAATCCGCGGGCGATCTCGGGCTTTTCGAGAATCGGGAAGTAGCCCTGTTCGATCGATTCGCGGTAGATCGGAATGTCCTTGATCCGGTCGACCACGTCGGCGCTCGGCTGGCCGCTCACTGTCACCATCCCGTCGGTACTCGGAACGTGCGGGCCCGCCTGGGTGGACGGCGGGGCGCCGCTCGGGTCTGCCCGGGGCCGGGCCGGCTCGGCGGCCCGGCCCCGGTGTGCGAGGTGGTGCGTCAGGAGATACAGCCGGACTTGGCGACACTGATGCAACCGGACTTGGCCACGCTGATGCAGCCGTCCTTCGCCTTCTCGGCGGAGTTGGCGGCGACCCAGCCCTTCCACTTGTCGTCCTGGGTCATCTTCTTGATGAGCTGTTCCATTCTGACCTCCGGGTGTGAGGAGAAGCGGACGATGCGCTTGACATCGCCATGCCAACCTAAAGTCTTGGTCAAGGAACTGTCAACGGACGGCAATGTGACGAAGAAGCGGCGCGCCCGGGGTTTGGAACACCGCGCCGGCAGCCGGGCGGGAGCGGCCAGTTGACCGGTGCCCGGGGGTGTCACGGGCAGGCGTCGTCCGTCGGCGGTGGACGGCACATCGGACGGCAGGGCGGGCGGCACGGCGCCGGCGGCTCAGCCCGTCAGGTGGCGCCGACCCGGGGCCGGCAGGGCGGCGACCTCCGGTCTCGGCGGGGCCTTGCGGACCACGACGGTGGCTTCGCCGGTGCGGTTGTGGCGTTCTTCCCAGGTTTCGAGGGCGGTGCGGCAGGCGTGGTCGAGGTGGCGCAGGTGGGTGAGGTC
>NZ_JBSGXP010000233.1:0-8163 GCF_053610105.1 Kitasatospora sp. NPDC054939
GCGCGGACCCGGGCGACCGCCGTGGCGGCGATCCGGTCGAGGGCGCCGGCGCCGGGCAGCTGGCGGGTGTTTAGGTTCCCGTCCGTGCTGCCGACCCGGCTCAGCACGGTGGTGGTCTCGACCGTGTAGCCGCCGGTCTCGGACTTGAAGGTGGCGCGCAGCCCGGCGTCCCCGAGCCCGATCCGGCGCACGTCGACCCGGGTGACGTTGATCCGCTGGCCGTCCGGGAGATCGTGGACGAAGGACTTGCAGTTCGCGGTCGCCCGGGCCAGGTGCCGGTAGACCTCCTGGGCGCGCTGGTGGCGGAAGCTGTTGAGGCTGTCCCAGACGAAGGAGCCGACCGGGTCGGCGAGCAGGGTGCTCGCACTGCCCGCGGTGCCCGGGACGGTCCCGTTGCCGAGGCGGTTGTTCAGGTCGACGAGGTCCCGGCAGGCCGCGTCGCCCGAGACGAAGGTGGCGCCGAGCGCCGGGCCGGGGGGCTCGGCGATGTAGCCGGGGACGAGGTCGGCCGGGGTGAGCAGGGCGGCCTTCAACTTCGCCTCGGGAAGCGGCTGGTGGCCGGCAGGGGCGGCGCTCGCCGTGGTGGCGCCGGCGCCGACGGCCGTCACGGTCGCCAGGGTCACCATCAGTCGGGACAGTGCGGATGCCATGGGGCACTCCTTGTCGTGAGGGGTGGTGAAGGGGGTGGAAGGTGCTGGACGGCGGTACCGAAGGGGGACGGTGCGGGGAGCTGCGGGGTGCGGCTCAGGCCTCGCGCAGGCTCAGCGGACGCAGGTCGGTCCAGTGCTCCTCGATCCAGTCGAGGCACTCCTGCCGTCCGTCGTCCTCGCGGACCACCGACCAGCCGGCCGGTACCTCGGCGAAGGACGGCCACAGCGAGTGCTGGCCCTCGTCGTTGCGCAGGACGCGGAACGTCCCGTCGGGGTCGTCGAACGGATTCGTCATGCCTCTCCCGGGGCCTGCGGCGGGCGCGCGCCGAGGACCTGTGTCAGGTAGCGGTGGATCCCGTCGATCGAGGTGAACAGCGCCATGTCCTCGAACTGCGGGTCGATGGCCAGGCCGTGCCGCTCCTCCAGGGCGTGCTGCAGGAGGACCAGCGTGAACGAGTCGATCACCAGCTCCCGGTCGTCCGGGAGGTCCTCGGGCAGGCCGAGGCTGGGATCGCCGGCCAGGATCGAGCGGATGTCGTCCTTGGTGATCAACGGGCTCCCCCGTGGTCGTGGCGCGCGGCTCCGGCCGCGGCGTGCATCAGCTCGCGGTCGCGGAGCAGCTTCCCGGTGGAGTTCCGGGGCAGCCGGCGGGCGAGGAAGAACTGCCGGGGGATCTTGACGGCGCTCAGCCGCTCCCGGCACCAGTGCGTCAACTCGTCGGCGCCGAGGCCGTCCTCGCCCGCCACGAAGGCCTCCACCGACGCGCCGAAGGTCACCACGGCCTCGGTGACCCGGGGGTGATCGAGCAGGGCGGCCTCGATCTCGGCGAGGTCGATCTTGAGCCCGCCGACCACCACCACCGAGTCGGCGCGGCCGAGCAGGCTGAGCACCCCGGTCCGCGGGTCCTGCGCGAACCGGTCGTAGGTGCGCAGCCAGCCGTCGGACCAGCGGTCGGTGTGCTCGCCGTGCAGGTACGGGCAGCGGTCGGTCCGGACGTACAGCTCCTCGCCGACCACCTCGGTCTCGGCGCCGGGCACCGGCCGGCCGATCGCGCCGGGTGCCCAGCGGCCGGTCGGGTCGCCCGCGACGAGCCCGTACTCGGTGAGCCCGTACACCTGGCCGATCGGGACGCCGAAGTGCTGCCGGAAGCGGTCGTGGGTGTCGGCGGGCATCCGTTCGCCGCCGGACACCGCCAGCCGCAGGTCGGGCAGCGCGGGCGGCCCGGACACCTGGGCGAGCAGGCCGAAGTGCAGCGGGGTGCCGTAGACGGCGTTCACCTCCGTGCGGGCCATCGTGCGCAGCACCTCGGCGGGCCGGAAGGTCGACGGGACGACCAGGGTGGCGCCCGCGTCCAGGGCGTGCAGCACCCCGGTGACCAGGCCCATGTTGTGCATCACCGAGTTGAGCAGCAGGACCCGCTCGCCGCGGCCCGGCAACCCCTCCAGGGCGTGGTGGCGGTCGAGTTCGGCGAGCACGGACTCCGGCGCGCGCCCGATCACCTTGGGGCGGCCGGTGGAGCCGGAGCTGAACTGCACCAGCCGCACGCCGTCCCCGGCGGGCCGGCCGTCGGGCAGGCGTCGCACCGAGAAGTCCGACTCCTGCCGGAAGCCGGCCACCGGCCCGCCCGCGCCGGAGGCCGTCACCAGGTACTCGGGCCGCAGCCGGGCCAGCAGCGGCTCGTACTCGGCGGGCGTCAGCCGGAAGTCGACGAGGATCACCTGCGCGTCGCAGCTCCACAGGGCCAGGAGCACCTGGAGGTAGGTGAAACTCGGCGTCATCCGCAGGACGACGGTGCTGCCACTGCCGATTCCGCGGTCGCGGAACTGCTGTCGGAGTACGGGGATCCGGGAGCGCAGCCGGGCACGGGTCACCGGGGCACTGGAAACGGCCCACAATTCGTCGTCGGCGCCCCGGCCGAGAATTCGCTCGCCCCACCATGTGTTCGCCATGTGTCGATTTCCTCTGGGTTCCGCCGGGGTTCCGCTGAAGGACACCGAAAGAGTGCACAGGAATTGGGTGTTCGGCATTCGGTGATCGTGAAGCTAACACGGCGTCCGGATAGCGGGCAAGGATCGCCGGGTGCTGTCAACGGCCGTACCCCGCCGACAGGTTCGCCCTGCCCGGGCGGGCCGCCGGCCTGGTGCGGAAGCCCGCCGTCCCGCCGGCGGGACGGCACACTGATCGTCTCCTTGACCCCCTCGGAAGCGGCGGGTTAGGTTGCAAACGATCTGCGGTCCGTGCCGCGCCCGTTCCGTCCGGGCCGTTCGCCGACCGCCTCTTCGCACCCGGCCGGCCGCCCGCTCCCCGGCGCCCGGACCGAGCGGCTCGGCCGCCCCTTTCCCGGGGCCCGCCCCGCGGCCGCAGCACAATTCCCGGAAATTCTCCGTGCAAGGGCCCGCGGGCCGAACCGATCGGAGGTGTCGGCGTTGTCCGACCACGAGGGCGTGGAACTTCCGCTGTCGGCGGCCCAGCGTGAGATCTGGCTCGCCGAACAACGGCTGGACGAGGGAAACCGGGTGTTCCGGGTCGCCGACTACCTGGAGATCCACGGCCCGGTGGCGACCGGGCCGTTCGAGGCGGCCCTGCGGCTGGTCGTCGCGGAGGCCGAGGCCCTGCACGTCCGCTTCGCCGTCCGCGGCGACGAACCCGTGCAGCGGCCCGTGCCGCCCGGCGACTGGATGCTCCGGACGGTCGACCTCTCCGCGGACCCCGACCCCGACGGGGCCGCCCGGGCCCTGCTGGCGGCCGAGGCGGCGCGTCCGATGGACCTCGCCCGGGGCCCGCTCTTCGACCACGTGCTGATCCGGCTGGCCGCGGACCGCCACCTCTGGTACCAGGGCTACCACCACATCGTGCTGGACGCCTTCGGCTCCCTGCTGATCGCCCGCCGCACGGCCGAGGTGTACACCGCGCTCGAAGCCGGCCGCCCGGTGCCGCCGCGCACCTTCGGCACCCTGGCCGACCTGCTCGACGGCGACGCCCGGTACCGCGCCTCCGAGCAGTTCGCGCTCGACCGCGCCCACTGGGCACGGCAGTTCGCCGACCGGCCGGAACCCGCCCGGTGGCTCGGCGAGCCCACCGGCACCCCCGAGACGTACCTGCGCGCCACCGCCGCCCTGCCCGGCGACACCCTGGACGGCCTGCGGGCGCTCGCCCGCCGTACCAGGGTGCCCTGGTCGCACCTGGTGATCGCCGCCGCGGCCATCCACCTGCACCGCACCACCGGCGCCCACGACGTGGTGTTCGGCCTGCCGACCACAGCCCGCGCCGACCAGACGCTGCGCCGCACCCCGGGCACGCTCGCCAACGTCCTGCCGCTGCGGCTCGCCCCGACGCCGGGGCTGACCCTCGGCGGGTTCCTCGCGCAGATCGGCGAACGGCTGCGGGACCTCGGGCGCCACCAGCGCTACCGCGGCGAGGACCTGCACCGCGACCTCGACCTGCCGGGCCGGCTCGGCACGTCCTTCGCCCCCGTCGTCAACATCATGTCCTTCGACTACGGGCTGACCTTCGCCGGCCACCGCACCACCCCGCACAACCTCTCCTCCGGCCTCGTCGGCGACCTCACCCTCGCCGTCTGGGACCGCCGCGACGGCAGCGGCCCCACCGTCGACCTCAACGCCCACCCCGAGCTCTGCACCGCCGACGAACTGGCCGACCGGCACGGCACGCTGCTCACCACCCTCCGGTCGCTGGCCGCGGCCGACCCCGGGCAGCCGATCGGCCGGATCGAGCTGCTGACGGCGGAGGAACGCGCCGACCTGCTCGACACCCCCGCGCCCGCCGCCGAACCCGGCCGGGTGCCGACCCTGGTGGAACTCTTCGAGGCGCGGGCGGCGGCCGACCCCGCCGCGCCGGCCGTCACCGCCGGCACGGACACGCTCGGCTACGGCGAGCTGAACGAGCGCGCCGACCGGCTCGCCCGCGGCCTGATCGCCTGCGGCGCCGGCCCCGAACGGATCGTGGCCATCGCCCTGCCGCGCTGCGCCGACCTGGTGGTGGCCGTGCTGGCGGTGCTCAAGTCCGGCGCCGCCTACCTGCCGCTGGACCCGGAGTACCCGCAGGCCCGCCTGGCGCACATGCTGGCGGACGCCCGGCCCGCCCTGCTGCTCACCGACCGGGCCACCGCACCCGCCGTCCCGGCCGGTGCGGACCTGCCCGTCCTGCTGCTCGACGACCCCGGCACCGCCGCCCTCGCCGCGCTCCCCGGCGGCGACCTCGCCGACGCGGAGCGCACCGCACCGCTCGCGGCCGACCACCCCGCGTACGTGATCTACACCTCCGGCTCCACCGGCCGCCCCAAGGGCGTGGTCGTCACCCACCGCAACGTCGTCCGGCTCTTCGACGAGACGCGCAAGTGGTTCGGTTTCGACCGGGACGACGTCTGGACGCTCTTCCACTCCTACGCCTTCGACTTCTCCGTCTGGGAGCTGTGGGGCGCCCTGCTGCACGGCGGCCGGCTGGTCGTCGTCCCGCACGAGGTGAGCCGGTCGCCGCGGGAGTTCCTCGCCCTGCTCGCCGACCAGGGCGTCACCGTGCTCAACCAGACCCCCTCCGCCTTCCACCAGCTAGACCAGGCCGAGCTGGAACAGCCCGACGTGGGACGGCGGTTGGCGCTGCGAACGGTGGTCTTCGGCGGCGAGGCGCTGCAACCGGCCCGGCTCGCCGACTGGTACCGCCGGCACCCCGACGACGCCCCGGTGCTGGTCAACATGTACGGCATCACCGAGACCACCGTGCACGTCACCCACCGCCCGCTCGATCGCGGGCACACCGCCGCCGGCGCCGCCGGCGTGATCGGCACCGCCGTCCCGGACCTGCGCACCTACGTCCTCGACGGCGCCCTGCGCCTGCTGCCGCCCGGCACGGTCGGTGAACTCTACGTCGCGGGCGCCGGGTTGGCCCGCGGCTACCTCGGTCGGCCCGGGCTGACCGCCCAGCGCTTCACCGCCGACCCGTACGCGGTCGAGCCGGGGGCCAGGATGTACCGCACCGGCGACCTGGCCCGCCGCCGCGCCGACGGCGAGCTGGAGTTCGCCGGCCGGGCCGACGACCAGGTGAAGGTGCGCGGCTTCCGGATCGAGCCCGGCGAGATCGAGGCCGCGCTCACCGGCCACCCCGACGTCGCCCAGGCCGCCGTCCTCGTCCGGGAGGACCGGCCCGGCGACCGCCGGCTCGTCGCCTACGCGGTGCCCGCGCCCGGAACGGACCTCCGGCCCGAGCAGCTACGGGAGTTCACCCGCGTGCGGCTGCCCGAGCACATGGTGCCCGCCGCCGTCGTGGTGCTGGAGCGGCTGCCGCTCACCCCGAACGGCAAGCTCGACCGGGCCGCCCTGCCCGCCCCCGACCCGGCCCTGCCTGGCGGCGGCCGCGACCCGCGCACCCCGCAGGAGCAGATCGTCTGCGAGCTGTTCGGGCAGGTCCTCGGCCTGCCGCGGGTCGGCGCGGACGCCGACTTCTTCGACCTCGGCGGGCACTCCCTGCTCGCCACCCGGCTCATCGGACGGATCCGGACGGCCTTCGGGGCGGAACTCCCGCTGCGCACCCTCTTCGAGGCACCCACCCCCGCGGGAATCGCCGCCCTGCTCGACACCGCGGCACCCGGCCGCATCCCGCTCACCCCGCGCGAACGCCCCGAGCACCTGCCGCTCTCCTTCGCGCAGCGCCGGCTCTGGTTCCTGCACCGGATGGACGGGCCGAGCGCCACCTACAACATCCCGCTGGTGGTCCGGCTCACCGGCGGCCCGCTCGACCCGGGAGCCCTGCACGCCGCCCTCGACGACGTGGCGGGCCGGCACGAGAGCCTGCGGACGGTGTTCGGCGAGCGCGACGGCACGCCGTACCAGCAGGTCCTGGACGCCGTCACGATCCCCTTCGAGCGGACGGACACCGATCCGGAGGCCCTGCCCGACCAGCTGTTGCGCGCCGCCCGGCACGGCTTCGACCTCGCCGCCGAACCGGGCCTGTGCGCCGCACTGTTCGCGCTCTCCGAGCAGGAACACGTCCTGCTGCTGGTGGTCCACCACATCGCGGCGGACGGCTGGTCGATGGGCCCGCTCGTCCGCGAGCTGACCACCGCCTATGCGGCGCGGTGTGCGGGTGCGGCGCCGCAGTGGGAGCCGTTGCCGGTGCAGTACGGGGACTACACGCTCTGGCAGCACGAGTTGCTGGGTGACCAGGAGGATCCGGGGAGTCTGTTCGCGCAGCAGTTGGCGTACTGGAAGGGTCGGTTGGCGGGGTTGCCGGAGCAGCTGGTGCTGCCGGCGGACCGGCCGCGTCCGGCGGTGATGTCGTACCGCGGGGACTACGTGCGGGTGGCGATCGACGCGGGTCTGCACGGGCGGTTGGCGGAGTTGGCGCGGGGGTCGGGGGCGAGCCTGTTCATGGTGCTTCAGGCGGGGTTGGCGGCGCTGCTGTCGCGGCTGGGTGCGGGGGAGGACGTGCCGCTGGGCAGTCCGATCGCGGGCCGTACGGACCAGGCGTTGGACGATCTGGTGGGGTTCTTCGTGAACTCGCTGGTGCTGCGTACCGACCTCTCCGGGGATCCGTCGTTCGAGGAGTTGGTGGGCCGGGTGCGGGAGACGGCGCTGGCGGCGTACGCGCACCAGGACGTGCCGTTCGAGTACCTGGTCGAGGTGCTCAACCCGACCCGCTCGCTGGCCCACCACCCGCTGTTCCAGGTGATGCTGGACCTACAGAGCGCGCCGCTGTCCGGCCCGGGGCTGCCCGGTCTCACCGCGGAAATCGGGCTCGGACGGACGGGCACGGCCAAGTTCGACCTCTTCCTCGGCCTCACCGAGCGGCACGACGCCCACGGCGCACCGGCGGGTATCGACGGTGTCCTGGAGTACGCCGACGACCTCTTCGAACCGGCCACCGTCACCGCGCTGTTCGAGCGCTGGGTGCGGCTGCTGGAGGCCGTCGTCGCCGACCCCGGGCAGTCGATCGGCGGCATCGAGCTGCTGAGCCCCGAGGAGCGGCACCGGGCCGTCGACGGCTGGAACGACACCGCTGTGCCCCTTCCCGCGGAGTCCCTGGCGGCGCTGTTCGAGGCCGCGGTCGGGGCTGCGCCGGATGCGCCGGCCGTCGTCGACGGTGAAACGGTGCTCACGTACGCGGAGTTGGACGCGCGGGCGAACGGTCTGGCGCGGGTGCTGGTGTCCCACGGCGTGGGGCCGGGTGCCGGGGTGGGGGTGCTGCTGGAGCGGTCGGCCGGTTCGGTGGTGGCGGTGCTGGCGATCGCCAAGGCGGGCGGGGTGTGCGTGCCGCTGGACACCCGCTGGCCGGTGGGACGGCAGCGGCTCGTCCTGGAGGACACCGGCACCCGGCTGGTGATCACCGACGGCGAGGCACCGCCCGGTGCCGCCGTGATCCGGCCGGGGGCCGAACCGGCGCCGACCCCGCCCGCCTACCGGGTCGGTCCGGGGGATGCGGCGTACGTGATGTACACCTCGGGGTCGACGGGGGTGCCGAAGGGGGTGGTGGTGACCCAGCGCAATGTGGTGGCGCTGGC
>NZ_JBSGXP010000234.1:0-7959 GCF_053610105.1 Kitasatospora sp. NPDC054939
GGCGACCGCGGCCGCAGCGGCGGCGGCGGCGGCCGGGCGGGCGGCGGGGTCGGCGAGCAGGTCCGGTGCCTCGGCCAGCAGTTCGCGCGGGACGAGCACCACGGCCGTCGTCCCGCCGTACGGCGAGGGCCGCAGGTGCACCCGGATGCCGTGCCGCCGGGCCAGCCGGCTGACCACGAACAGGCCCAGCCGGTCGGTGTCGGCGAGGTCGAACTCCTGCTCCACGGTCAGGCGTTCGTTGATCTCGGCGAGGGCCTGCGCGCTCAGCCCGAGGCCCCGGTCGTCGATCTCCAGCGCGAAGCCGTGCGCGACCACCTCGCCCTGGACGGTGACCTGGGTGCTGGGCGGGGAGAACACCGCGGCGTTCTCGACCAGTTCGGCGATCAGGTGGGTGACGTCCGCGACCGCGCTGCCGAGCAGGCCGGTGCCGGGGAAGGGGCGCACCACGACCCGCGCGTAGTCCTCCACCTCGCCGACCGCCGCCCGCACCACGTCCACCATCCGCACCGGCTTGCGCCAGGCCCGGCCGGGCGAACCGCCGGCCAGGATGATCAGGCCCTCGGCGTGGCGGCGCATGCGGGTGGTCAGGTGGTCGACCTTGAAGAGGTCCTCCAGCTCCGTCGGGTCCTCGGTGCGCCGCTCCATGGTGTCCAGCAGGGTCAGCTGGCGGTGCAGCAGCACCTGGCTGCGCCGGGCCAGGTTGACGAAGACCGCGGAGACCCCGCGGCGCAGCTCGGCCTGTTCGACGGCGGCCTCGACGGCGGCCCGCTGGACGGCGTTGATCGCCCGGCCGACCTGGCCGATCTCGGCGGGGCCGAACTCCAGCTCCGGCGCCTCGTGGGCGACGTCCACCGGCTCGCCGCGGCGCAGCCGCAGCATCACCGACGGCAGGCGGCTGCCGGCCAGCTCGTTGGCGGCGTTGCGCAGTCCGATCAGCTCGCGGGCCATCCCGCGGCCGATCCGGTAGGAGATGAGCACCGAGAGCACCACGGCGAACAGGCCGATGGCCCCGGCGATGCCGCCGCGCCAGAGCAGCCCGACGGCGTACGAGTGGGCGCGGTCGCCGATCTTGGCGGCCAGCCGGGCGTTGATCGCGGCGAGGTCGCCGAGGGCCCGGTCGGCGGTCTCCCGCCAGAAGTCGCCGTTGATCGCCTGGCCGACCCGGTCGGGGCCGCCGGCGCCGACGAAGTCCGCCTCGGCGCGGGCGAGCGCGGCCCAGGCCTCGCCGCCGCGCAGGGCGACGTAGTCGGCCTGGTCGTCCGGGTCGAGCTCGGCGATGTAGACGGTGAACAGGGCCTGCTGGTTGTGCAGCGCGTCCAGGGCGACCTGGTACTGGTCGGGGGTGACCCGCTCGGAGTTGCGGATGCCCTCCATCGCCGCGTCCTCCTGGGAGAGGTACTCGCGGGCGCGCGCCAGCTCGATCAGGATGGTCCCCTGGCGGGGCAGTTGGCCGCTCTGCCGGGCGACGAAGGCCGAGCGGAAGGCGAAGGTCGGCTTCACCAGGTCGCTGTACTGGTCGAGCGCGAACTCCCAGTTGAGCGCCGAGCGGTTGATCTGGGCGCGGAGCGGTGCGAGCTGGTCGGCGGCGGCGAGGATCTGCACGTAGCGTCCGCGCTGGGAGGCGTCCAGCTTGCCGCCGGAGCTGCCGTCCTTCTTGTCGCGCAGCAGGGCGAGGTCGCGGTCGGTGGCGGCCTGGGCGGCGGCGAAGGCGTCGGCGGCGGCCCGGGAGCGCGGATCGGCCAGCCGCTGGACGGCGGCCCGGCGCTCGTTCTGCAGGTTCTGGGCGTACCGGTCGACGGGGGTGCCGAACTCCTCGTAGGTCTCCGAGACCTCCAGCTGGGTCCACACGTCCCCGGTGGTGGCGAGCGTCGCGTACGCCCAGAGGGCGGTGAGCGCGACGATGGGCACCATGAGCAGCGCGATGATCTTCGCGCGGATCGAGCTGCTGCGCAGACGCATGGAGTCCTCGGTGAGTCCTCGGTCGGGAAATGCTGCCGAGCGCTGGTGGGGGTTCGGGCGGGTCGGAGTCCTGGCAGAGGTCGGGCGGGGCGGCTCCTGGCTGGAGGTCTGCGAGAGCCTACTACGCCCTGACCACTCGTTCGAGGGTCGAATCCATCCTCGTCACGGCTTCCCCGCCGCGGTGTCCGGATCATCCCGGTGATCCCGTAATCACCCGCCGCCGGGATCGTCCGACCCGTGCCCCGGGCGGGCACTTTGCGTACGGGCATGTGCCGATCTCGTCGAGCCCCGGTCACAACCCTGGGCAGTGGCAGAGCAATCCGATAGCTTCGCCTTCACCCGTCCGGATCTCCGGGCGAGGCCGCAGACGGATCGGGGGGAGCGTGCGCGAGTTCTCCACGCCCGCACCGGCCGGCCTCCCGGTCACCGGCGGACTGGCCGACTCGCTGTACGACACCGCCGAGCGCGCGCCCGGCCTGGTGCAGCTCGCCCGCCGGGACGGCCCCGCCGGGGAGTGGCGGGAGGTCACCGCGCGGGCGTTCCGCGACGAGGTGCTCGCCCTCGCCAAGGGACTGCTGACCCGCGGCGTGCGCTACGGCGACCGGGTCGCCCTGATGGCCCGCACCCGCTACGAGTGGACGCTCTTCGACTACGCGCTCTGGTCGGTCGGCGCGATCCCGGTGCCCGTCTACCCCACCGCCGCCCCCGAGCAGGTCCGCTGGATCCTCGCCGAGACCCAGGCGGTGGCCTGCGTGGTCGAGGACGAGGACCACGCGATGACGGTCGGCGCGGTCTGCGACGCCCTGCCCGAGCTCACCGGCATCTGGCAGCTCGACCGGGACTGCGTCAGCGCGATCACCGAGGACGGCCGCGGTGTGCCGGACTCCCTGGTGCACCGCCAACGGCTGGGTGTCGGCGCCGAGAACATCGCCACCGTCGTCTACACCTCCGGCACCACCGGGCGCCCCAAGGGCTGCCTGCTCACCCACGGCAACCTGGCCGCCGAGGCCGACGCCCTGCTCGACGGCTGGCACGAGGCCCTGTACGACACCGGCGGCGCCCAGCCGTCCACCCTGCTCTTCCTGCCGCTCGCGCACGTCTACGGCCGGGCCGTGCAGATCGCGGCCGTCCGCGGCGGCTTACGCTTCGGCCACCTCCCCGAGCTCACCACCGAGGCGCTGCTCCCCGCGCTGGCGTCCTTCCGGCCGACCTTCCTGCACGCCGTCCCGTACGTCTTCGAGAAGCTCTTCCAGCAGGCCCGGCGCGCCGCCGAGGAGGCCGGGCGCGGTGAACTCTTCGAGCAGGCCAGGCTGGTGGCCGTGGAGTGGGCCGCCGCCCGGGAGCGCCGGGCCTTCGGGCGGGGTCCCGGCCCCGGAGCCGGACTGCGGCTGCGCCACGCCGCGTACGAGCGGACGGTCTACCAGCGGCTGCGGGCCGTGCTCGGCGGCAAGATCCGCAGCGTGATGTGCGGCGGCTCCACGCTCGGCCGCGAACTCGGCCTCTTCTACGCCGGCGCCGGCCTGCGGCTGTACGAGGGGTACGGGCTCACCGAGACCGCCGCCGCGATCACCGCCAACCCGCCCGGCCGGATCAAGCACGGCACGGTCGGCCCGCCGCTGCCCGGCGCCACGGTGACCATCGCCGAGGACGGCGAGGTGTGGGTGCGCGGCCCGAACGTCTTCGCCGGCTACCTCAACCACCCGCGCTGCACCGCCGAGTCGCTGTACGACGGCTGGTTCGGCACCGGCGACCTCGGTTCGCTGGACGAGGACGGCTACCTCACCATCACCGGCCGCAAGAAGGACCTCATCGTCACCAGCAGCGGCAAGAACCTCGCCCCGACCGCCCTGGAGGAGCGGGTGCAGGCCCATCCGCTGGTCTCCCAGTGCCTGGTCGTCGGCGACGACCGCCCCTACGTCGCCGCGCTGATCACCCTCGACCCGGCGGCGCTCGCACACTGGCTGAAGACGCACGGGCGGGAGCAGCTCGACGAGTGGGCCGTGCTGGCCGACGACGAACTGCACGCCGAGATCCAGCGGGCGGTGGCCGCCGCGAACTCCTCCGTCTCGCGCGCCGAGTCGATCCGCGCCTTCCGGCTGCTCCCCCGGGAGTTCAGCCAGGAACAGGGCCTGATGACGCCCTCGCTGAAGCTCCGGCGGGCCGCCGTCGCGGACTACTACGCGGGCGACATCGAGGAGTTGTACTCGGGCTGAGCCCGTCCGCGGTTCACCGCCGGTTCTCTTGACGGACCGTTTGGTCCAGTCCATTGTTTTGCCTCGGTCCGAGTGCGGCACGCCGACGGCTCCCACCCCCTCGGGGAGCGCCCCCACCGTTCACCCGCGCCCGCCCCAACGGGTGCGGTCTCCCCACGCAGGAGTCCCCACGTGTCCGTGTTCCCGCGCATGCCCGCACGCGTCCCCGCACGCCGCTCCGCGCGCATCCCGGCCCGCCTGGCCGCCCTGGCCGCGGGCGCCTCGCTCGCCCTGTCCGGGCTCGCCGCCCCCGCCTCGGCGGAGACCGCGCCCGCGCCCGGCCCGGTGGTCAACCTGGCCACCAACCCCGGCTTCGAGATCCCCGCCTCCTCGCTCGCCGACTGGGGCTCCGTCCCCGGCTGGCGCTGCACCGGCGGCCCGTCCGAGGCCAAGGTCGCCGCGCAGGCCCGCAGCGGCGGCTCCGCGCTGGCCGTCACACCGGCCGCCGCCGACTCCAAGGGCGAGTGCACGCAGACCGTCTCCGTCCGGCCGAACACCACCTACACCGCCTCGGCCTGGGTGAAGGGCTCGTACGTCTTCCTCGGCGCCACCGGCACCGGGAACGACGTCGCCCCCGCCTGGACGGAGCACACCCGGGGCGACTGGCAGCAGCTGACGACTCGGTTCACCACCGGCCCGAACGCCTCCAGCGTCCGGCTGTACGTCCACGGCTGGTACGAGCAGGGCCCGTACTCCGTCGACGACGTCCGGGTCGACGGACCCGCCCCGGCACCCGCCACCGCCAGCTGGAACGTCCCCACCGAGGAGCGCGTCGTCTTCATCACCGTCGACGACGGCTGGCAGCGCACCCCCGAGGCCGAGCAGGTCATCACCTCCCGGCAGGTGCCGATCACCGCGTTCCCGATGCCGATGCCGGCCGGCTTCGACCCCGGCTACTTCAAGCGCGTCACCGCGGTGCCCGGCTCGTCCGTGCAGAACCACACCGTCTCGCACCCCGACCTCACCACGCTCGGCCTCGCGGAGCAGCAGGCCGAGATCTGCGACGCCCGCGACAGCCTGACCCGGCTCTTCGGGACCCCGCAGACGGTGTTCCGCCCGCCGTTCTTCGCCTGGAACGCCGACACCCTGCAGGCCGCGGCCAACTGCGGCTACCGCACCGCGCTCACCGCAAGCGCCGACTTCAGCTGGGGCGCCTCCAACGTCTGGCACCCCGGCCCGCTCCAGCCCGGCGACGTGATCCTGCTGCACTGGACCGACACCCTCGCCGCCGACCTCGACCGCGCCCTCGCCGCGGCCGCGGCGGCCGGCCTCCGGCCCGCCCCGCTCGGCGACCACCTGCGCTGACGACCCGGTCGGCGCCCGCGCCCCGCGCCCACCGTGCCCGCCCCCGCCGTGCCCGCGCGGCGGGGGCGGGCGTGTGTGGCGGGCGGGGGCGTCCGGGTGACGGGCGCCGATATGTCATTTGATCGACAATTGCGGATCGGTGATCATGTCCGCCATGACCGCCGAGACCACCCTCGCCCGCGCCGCCGCCGCCGACGTCGCCGCCGGCCGCCTGCCCGTCGCCCGGCAACGCCTGCGCGGACTGGTCTCCTCCTGCCCGACCCAGCTGCCCGCCCGCCGGCGGCTCGGCGAGATCTACCGCTGCTACGGCGAGCCCGCCCAGGCCGGCCGCTGGACCTACCTGGAGGCCGACCGCGACCCCGGCGAGACCGCCGCCTTCGAGGAGCGGTACGCCCACCCGTACCTCCGGATGCGCGCCGTCGCCTGGCGCGGCTCCGAGGACGACGCCGCCACCGCCTTCGCCCGCGAGCAGCTCGCCGGGCTCCGGGCCGCCGCCACCGAGGCGGCCGGCCGGTCCACTGGTGGCCCGTGGACGGCGACGAGGACGGCCGCGGGGAGGGGGCCGCCGACGGGACGACCGACGGCTCGGACGTCCTGCTCGCGCTCGGCTGCGGGACGGTGGCCGTGCTGCTGCTCTTCCTCCTCGTGATCGGACTGATCACGGTCGTCGGGTGGTTCTGAGCCCGCGCCCGGCGGGAACCGTCAGACACGCCCTAGGGTCGGGGCATGACTGAGACCGGCTTCAGCGTCGTCACCACTACCCACGACGACGAGTCCCGGGCCCGCGAGCTCGCCCGTGCCGCGGTCGGGGCCCGGCTGGCGGCCTGCGCGCAGCTCCAGCCGATCCACTCGGTGTACTGGTGGGAGGGCGAGGTCCAGGACGCCGCCGAGTGGCGGATCGACTTCAAGACGCGCGCCGAACTCGTCGACCCGCTCACGGCGTTCATCGCCGAACGGCACGGCTACGACACGCCCGAGGTGATCGCCGTCCCGGTCACCGCGGGCTCCCCCGGCTACCTGGCCTGGGTCGCCGCCGAGACGGACGGGGCGCCCGCCGCGGAGAACGGGCGCAGCTGAGCCGCGGCCCGACGCCCCGTCACCCCGCCCCGCCCGACCGCCCCGGGCTGCCGGGACGGGTCGACGACCCGACGGCCGTCCGCACCCGCACCGACCGTCCGGCAGCCGATTGACACCCGGCGCGCACGGTGGTTCTAATGGCCGTGTGCAGCGTGGCGCCGGCCAAAGAGATGTGGGCCGGCCGGCGACCGGGCGAGCACCTTTCCGAGGGACGGCCTGACATGAGTTCACACTCCGCCCCCCTTTCCTGACCCCGCGTACGCGCCTGCGGCGGACCCGGCAGCCCTGCAACGACGGCTGCGCCGGCGGCTCCCGCCCCGACCGCGTGCACGCGCCGCGGTCCCGCTCGCGGGCGATCCAACCCCTTTCGTTCGGAGAACCCACACACGTATGTCCATGTCCTTCAACCAGCACGTCATCGAGGAGTTCCGCGCCAACGACGGCAGCGTCGGCGGCCCGTTCGAGGGCGGCAACCTGCTGCTGCTCACCACCACCGGCGCCAGGTCCGGCAAGCCGCACACCGTGCCGCTCGGGTACGTCCGCGACCGGGACGGCCGGGTGGTGATCGTCGCCTCCGCCGGGGGCGCGCCGCACCACCCCGCCTGGTACCACAACCTGCTCGCCCACCCGATGGTGGAGGTCGAGCTCGGCACCGCCGGCGAGGGCCCGGCGGCCACCGGGATCGAGGAGTTCGAGGCGGTCGCCGTCCCGGCCGAGGGCGCCGAGCGCGAGCGCCTGTTCGCCGAGGTCGTGCACGCCGAGCCCGGGTACGGGGAGTACCAGCAGCAGACCGACCGGCTGCTGCCGGTGGTGGTGCTGCAGCGCACCGAGGACCCCGGTATCGAGGTGACCAGCCTCGCCGACAAACTCCTGGAGGTGCACACCTGGCTGCGCGGCCAGCTGCGGCACGTCCGGGCCGAGGCGGACTCCTACTTCGGCGGAACGAACGGGGTCGGCGGCCCGGGTGGAACGGGCGGCGCCGCCGGCGGCCCGGGCCGGGCCCCGGTCGGGCTGGGGTTGCAACTGCGCCAGCACTGCCTGGCGTTCTGCGAGACGCTCACCGTGCACCACACCGGCGAGGACGCCGCCGTGTTCCCGGCGGTGGCGCGCAGCCATCCGCACCTGCGGGAGACCCTGGCGGAACTCGCCGAACAGCACCTGGGCGTCGCCCGCCTCCGGGCCGAGCTGACCGAACTGCTGACGGACCTCCCGAACGCCGACCCGGAGCACTTCCGCACCGAACTGGCGCGGATGACGACCGAGTTGGAGGCCCACCTCGCCTACGAGGAGGAGGCCCTGCTGCCCGTGCTCGCCGAGGTTCCGTTCCCACCCGTACGGCGCTGAGCGGGCGCGGGCCCGTCCGGCC
>NZ_JBSGXP010000235.1:0-7728 GCF_053610105.1 Kitasatospora sp. NPDC054939
CCTCGACGACGGCCTGCCCGGCCACCGCGTCGGCGGCGAGGTCCGCCCCGGCCCGGGTGCGCCGGCGCTCGCGGGTGCGGCGGGCCGGCTTCTCCTCGGCGGCCTCGGCCGGCGCGCCGCCGGAGCGGTCAGCCGCCCCGTCCCGGCCGCCACGGCCGCCCCGGCTCCGGCCGCCCGTGGCGCGGGAGCCGCGACCGCCGGTCTCGCCGAGGTCCTCGACCTCCTCCGCGCCCAGGCCGGCCCGGGTCCGCTCGGACCGCGGCAGCACACCGGTGATGCCCTTGGCGATCTTCAGCAGCTCGTAGAGGTGCGGCGAGGTGGAGTAGGTCTCCTCCGGCTCGTTGAACGGCAGGTCCAGCGCCTTGTTGATCAGCTGCCAGCGCGGGATGTCGTCCCAGTCGACCAGGGTGACGGCGGTGCCCGACGCACCCGCCCGGCCGGTGCGGCCGATCCGGTGCAGGTAGGTCTTCTCGTCCTCGGGGCACTGGTAGTTGATGACGTGCGTCACACCCTCGACGTCGATGCCGCGGGCCGCGACGTCGGTGCAGACCAGCACGTCGACCTTGCCGTTGCGGAACGCCCGCAGGGCCTGCTCGCGGGCGCCCTGGCCGAGGTCGCCGTGCACGGCGCCGGCCGCGAAGCCGCGCTGGGTCAGCTGGTCGGAGACGTCGGCGGCGGTCCGCTTGGTCCGGCAGAAGATCATCGCCAGCCCGCGGCCGTCGGCCTGCAGGATGCGCGAGACCATCTCGACCTTGTCCAGCGAGTGCGCACGGAAGATGTGCTGCTCGATGTTGGCGACGGTGGTGCCGGTGTCGTCCGGGGCGGTGGCCCGGATGTGGGTCGGCTGGCTCATGTAGCGGCGGGCGAGGCTGATCACCTGGCCCGGCATGGTCGCCGAGAACAGCAGGGTCTGCCGCTTGGCCGGCAGCATGGTGAGGATCTTCTCGACGTCGGGCAGGAAGCCCAGGTCGAGCATCTCGTCGGCCTCGTCGAGGACCAGCGCGCGGACCTTCGACAGGTTCAGCTTCTTCTGGCCGGCCAGGTCGAGCAGACGGCCCGGGGTGCCGACGACGATGTCGACGCCCTTCTTCAGCGCCTCGACCTGCGGCTCGTAGGCCCGGCCGCCGTAGACGGCGAGGACCCGGACGTCGCGGACCTTGCCGGCGGTCTGCAGGTCGTTGGTGACCTGGGTGCACAGCTCGCGGGTCGGGACGACGATCAGCGCCTGCGGGGCCTCGGAGAGCTGCTCCTCGACGGCCCGGCCGGCGTCCACGTCGGCGCGCACGACGACCCGCTCGATCAGCGGCAGGCCGAAGCCGAGGGTCTTGCCGGTGCCGGTCTTGGCCTGCCCGATGACGTCGTGCCCGGTCAGCGCGACCGGCAGGGTCATCTCCTGGATGGGGAAGGGGTGGACGATGCCGACGGCCTCCAGGGCCTCGGCGGTCTCCGGGAGGATCCCCAGGTCCCGGAAGGTGGTCTTGGCGGGTTCAGCGGTGGTGGACAGGGTGCTGCCTCTTCCGTGTGGAGGGGCCGAGAGCGAGCGGCGGGCGGGCAGCCGCGCGGCTGCGTGCGGGCCCGGAAGGCCCTGATACAGCTGCGCGGACGCACAACCGCGCCGGTCCCTGCGGCCGGCCGGTGCGCGCGGCCCGCTGGGGGCGCGTCGCCGGCGGCGTCGGGGAAGGTTCCCGTGAGGGACCTGCGCGGGACCTTGCGCCGGGGAGCGGCGCGGTCCGCGGCGGCCCTCGCTCGGCCACTGATGCGGTGCCAAGGCTTGAAGTCCAAGCCATGGTCGGAGCCGATCGGCTCTCCGACCGGGCATCCGCGTACGTTGAGTGCCCGGGCTTGCCGGTCCACCGAGACGGCGGTGACACCGTGCGAGCACTACGGGCCTCCGTACCACCATACAGTCAGCCGACGACTCGAACACGTGACGCGTCTGACACGAACCGCCCGCCCCGGGGAAAAGCCCAGCCGGGAGGGGCCGCCGCGGATCCCCGCGGGCCGGGGGCAGGACTAAGGTGACGGGTCATGGAGACCAACGGTGAGACGCAGGGGATCGAGGCCGGCTCGATCGGGGACTGGGCGACCTGCTCGGCGGACCCGGGCTACCGCGCGGCGGTGCTCGACCTGCTCGGAGCACTCGCGTACGGCGAGCTGAGCGCCTTCGAGCGGCTCGCCGAGGACGCCAAGCTCGCGCCGGACCTCGCCGACAAGGCGGCGCTGGCCCGGATGGCCTCCGCCGAGTTCCAGCACTTCCAGCGGCTGCACGACCGGCTCGCCGAGGTCGGGGCCGACCCGGAGCGGGCGATGGAGCCCTTCGTCGAGCCGCTGGAGCTGTTCCACCGGATGACGGCGCCCTCGGACTGGCTGGAGGGCCTGGTCAAGGCGTACGTCGGCGACGCGATCGCCACCGACTTCTACCGCGAGGTGGCCGTCCGGCTGGACGACGACACCCGCGAGCTGGTGCTCGGCGTCATGTCGGACACCGGGCACTCCGAGTTCGCGGTCGACCGGGTGCGGCAGGCCATCGAGGCCGACCACAAGGTCGGCGGCCGGCTGGCGCTCTGGGGCCGGCGGCTGATGGGCGAGGCGCTCAGCCAGGCCCAGCGGGTGGTCGCGGAGCGCGACGCGCTGTCGAACCTGCTGGTCGGCGGCGCCCACGTGCAGGGCTTCGACCTGGTCGAGGTCGGCAAGATGTTCACCCGCATCACCGAGGCGCACACCCGGCGGATGGCCGCCCTGGGCCTGGCCTCCTGACCCGCGGGCCCGGCGCCCCCGTCCCGGCCCGGACGCCTCAGGCGTGCCGGTGCCGCCGGTGGGCGCCGTGCGCGGACCGGTGCGGGGCACGGTGCCGGTGGGCGGACTGCCGGCCGGCCGCGAGGTCCGGCCGGGCGAGCACCGAGGTCAGCAGCGCCGAGCCGGCCGCGGCGAGCGCCAGCGCGACCGCCGGGGACCGCCCGGCCAGCGAGAAGTCCGCGATCACCCCGACCAGCAGGGCCGACACCACCGCCGTGCCGATCGTGAGGCGCCGCGCCGTTGGGAAGTACTCGGGCAGCGCCGTCAGCGCCGCCGCGGCGACGACCAGGCCGATGAGGACGAGGGCGAACGACTCGACCAGCAAGGGTGCCTCCCCGGGTAGCGGGTGCGGTGCGGCCCACCGCCGCACTGTCGCCGTACCCGCGCCCACCGGGCCGTACACGCGCCGGTGCCCCGCTCCTCACGGGAGGAGCGGGGCACCGGTGAGCCTGCTCAGAGCGTGCCGAAGCCGACCTTGCGGGGGGCCTGCTCGCCGATCTCCACGTACGCCAGCCGCTCCGCCGGGATGAGGACCCGACGGCCGTGCTCGTCGGTCAGCGCGAAGAGCTTGTCGGTGCCCTCCAGGGCCCTGGCGACCGCGCTCTGGACCTCATCGGCAGTCTGCGAGCTCTCGACCACGATCTCGCGCGGCGTGTTCTGCACGCCGATCTTGACCTCCACGGCTTCCGTCCCTCCGGGGTTGCAGCCATCCACGCGCGGGCACCGGAGCGCCTGGGACAAGCGTTCGCGGCGACCGCGCCGTACGGCTTCACCATAGAGCACGCGATGATCGCCGAGGGGAACGTCGGTGGATCGCCGCCGGGCCCGCTACTCGGCGGCGGGCTCCTGCGCGCCGTCCCCGGCCTCCGGGTCGGACTGCTCCGAGGCCTCGGCGCCCGGGTGCATCGGGAAGCCCTTCAGACCGCGCCAGGCGAGGCTGGCGACCAGCCGGACGGCCTCGTCGCGCGGGATCTCCAGCCCCTGGGAGAGCCAGTACCGGGCGGTGATCTGGGCCAGTCCGCAGACGCCGGCGGCGAGCAGCTTGGACTCGGCCTCCGGGAGGTCGGTGTCCTCCTGGATCACCTTGCTGACCAGCGTGGCGCTGGCGTCCGAGGCCCGCTCCACGCGCTCGCGCACGGCCGGCTCGTTGGTCAGGTCGGACTCGAAGACCAGCCGGAAGGCGCCGGACTCGCTGGAGACGTAGTTGAAGTACGCCTCCATGGTCGCGGCGACGCGGTGCTTGTTGTCGGTCGTCGCCGAGAGCGCCTGGCGGGTCGACTCGACCAGGGCGTCGCAGTGCTTGTCCAGCAGGGCCAGGTAGAGCTCCAGCTTCCCGGGGAAGTGCTGGTAGAGCACGGGCTTGCTGACCCCGGCGCGGTCGGCGATGTCGTCCATGGCGGCCGCGTGGTAGCCCTGCGCGACGAACACCTCCTGGGCGGCACCGAGCAGTTGTTCACGGCGGGCGCTTCGCGGCAGGCGGGCACCGCGCGGGCGCTCCTGCGCCTCCTGGATGGCCGTCACGGCGCTCCTCACTTCACGGGATGTCGGGGCTGGCTAAGGTGACTGATTCTACTTTTCGGTAACCGTGTTCGCCCCTGGCGAGCATGAGAAAACCACTCCGCCCCCTTGTCGGGAGCCCACAATACGACTCCGACCAGGCAGAACGGCAGGGGTCCCGAGCAGCCGCCGGAGGCCGGGACGCGGCCGACCGGGCTCACTACCATCGTCCACCATGAGCGCTGAGCAGCAGGTCCGCACCGAGGCGCGGGAGCCCGCGCAGTACCGCACGGTCGAGGTCCCCGGGGCCGTCCTGGCGGTGAGCGCCGACCCCGGCGAGCCGGACGGGCGGGCGCCCGCGCTCTACGTGCACGGGCTCGGCGGTTCCTCCGAGAACTGGACGGCGCTGCGCGGCGAGCTCGCCGGCCTGGTCGCCGGCGAGGCCGTGGACCTTCCCGGCTTCGGCCGCTCCGCCCCGCCCGCCGACGGCAACCTCTCGCTGAACGGCCACGTCCGCGCGGTCATCGGATACCTGGAGCAGTCCGGCCGCGGACCGGTCCACCTCTTCGGCAACTCGCTCGGCGGCGCCGTCTCGGTCCGCCTGGCGGCTCTGCGCCCCGACCTCGTCCGCAGCCTCACCCTGATCTCCCCGGCGCTGCCCGAGCTGCCCCCGCAGCGCTCCGCCTGGCCGACCGGCCTGCTCGCGGTGCCCGGCGTCCCCGCCCTGCTGCGCCGGCGCGGACCGGACGGGCCGGGCGTCGAGGCGGCCGCCGACCAGCTGCTGCGGCTGGTGTACGGCGACCCGGCGGCACTCGCCCCGGCCGCCCGGGCCGAGGCGGTGGCCGAGTACCGGCGCCGGACGGGCCTGCCGTACGCGCGGCAGGTGATGGTGGGGACGGCCCGCGGGATCGTCACCGCGTACACCGAGCGCGGCGGCCAGGCGCTGTGGCGGCAGGCCGAGCAGGTGCGGGTGCCGGTGCTGCTGGTGTACGGGCTGCGCGACCGGCTGGTCTCGTACCGCTCGGCGCGGCGGGCCTGCTCGGCGTTCACGGACGCCCGGCTGCTGGTGCTGCCGGACTCGGGGCACGTGGCGATGATGGAGCACCCGGTGGAGGTGGCGCGGGCGGTGCGGGAGCTGCTCGCCGACGCCGCCTCGTAACGTCCCGTTCGGGACGAGGTCACGCCGGTTCACTCGTTCAGGTGGCAGCCAGGCATGTGACCGATGGATTGCCGCACTGCGGTCCTACCTTTCTGCTGTCGGACCGAACAGGTGTGGGGGCGGCCGCGGCGGCCGGACGAGGGCGCGCCGCGGCCGGGATTCCGGCGGTTCCGAGACCGCCGGAGCGGGCGCGCGCCCGGAGCCGCCCGGCCGCCGGCCGGGTGGGCCCGGCCCCCGCGGTCCGGCCGACCCACTGCTCCGGCCACCCGCAATCCGTCGATCCGCTCTGTCATGGAGGTCTCCCGTGCGCGTTGCACTGCTCACCGAGGGCGCACGTCCGTTCGCTCGCCGTGGCAGCGGCGGTTGGTGCGCCCGCCTGGTGCAGGGGCTCGGGGAGCACGAGTTCGAGCTGTACGTGCTGGCCGGCGAGGCCGGCCCGGAGGCGGCCGGGAGCCCCGGCGGCCGCTGGAGCGGGGTGCACGAACTGGCCCTGTGGGGCCGCCGCCCGCCCGGCCGCAGACCCGGCGCCCTGCGCGGGCGGCAGTACGCGCAGGCGTACGAGCAACTGGTCCGGGCGCTGGTGGTGCCCGGCGAGCGGGCCTCCTTCGGTCCCGGCCTGTACCGGCTGGCCGAGCTCGCCCGCGAGGACGGCGCGCTGCCCGCCTTCCTCGCCTCCGGCCGGGCCCGGCGCACCCTGGAGCGGGTCTGGCGCGGCCCCGGCGCCGACACCTCGGCCGGGCAGCCGCTGGTCTGCGACGTGCTGGTCGCGGCGGACCTGCTGGAGCAGTGCCTGCGCCCGCTCTCCGCGCCCTGGTACGGGACGGCGCCGGGCGGGCTCGGCGCGGTCGACGTCTGCCATGTGGTGGGCGGCGGCCCGGCGGCGCTGCCCGCGTTGGTCGCCCGGCAGCTGCACGGGGTGCCGTTCGTGGTCACCGAGCACGGACTGCACCTGCGCGAGCAGTACGCCGGCTACCGCGAGGCTCCGTACCGGTGGCCGGTCCGCGCGGTGCTGCTCGGCTTCTTCCGGGCGCTCACCGAGGAGACCTACCGGCAGGCGGCGCTGCTGACCCCGGGCAGCGCCCACGACGAGCGCTGGCAGCAGCGGTGCGGAGCGGACCCGGCGCGCACCCGGATCGTCCACGAGGGCACCCCGGCGGTCGACCGGGAGGCGGCCGGCCCCGAGCCGGCCGTGCCGACCCTGGTCTGGGCGGCCCCGCTGGAACCCGGCCGGGACGCCGAACTGGTCCTGCACACCTTCGCCGCCGTCCGGGCCGAACTGCCCGCGGCCCGGCTGGTGCTGCACGGCGAGGAGGCCTCACCGGGCTACCGCGCGCACTGCGCCGGGGTGGCCGAGCGGCTGGGGGTGGCCGGGGCGGTGGAGTTCGCCGGGCGGCCCGGCCCGCTCGCCGACGCCTGGGCGGACGGCACCGTGGTGGTCTTCTCGGCGCTCTCCCAGCGCAGCCCCCGGCTGCTGGCCGACGCGATGCTCAGCGGGCGGGCGGTGGTCTCCACGGACGTCGGGGTGGCCCGGGAGGTGCTCGGCCCGACCGGGCTGCTCGTCCCGCCGCGCGATCCCCGGGCGCTGGCCGGGGCCTGCCTGGCGCTGCTCGGCGACGAGGAGCGGCGGGCCCGTCTGGGGCTGGCCGGACGGCTGCGGGCGCAGGAACGCTTCGCCGTCGAGCCGGAGATCGGCGCCTTCCGGGAGATCTACCTGGAACTGCTCTCGCAGTGGCCGGCCTTCCCGGCCGGGGGCCGGACCGCGGCCGGGCGGCTGCGTCCGTTCACCCGGCCCGCCGAGTACTGGCTGGCCGACGGCCGGGGCGGGCGGTCCGGTCCGCGCGGCGGTGCCGGTGCCGCCGGTCCGGAGACCGGAGCGGTGGCACCGGCCGGGGAGGCGCCGGCGCGGCCCGGCGCCCCGGCGGTGGCGGTCTGATGCCCGGCGGCGCGGAGGCGGCCGCGGCGGGTGCCCCGGCCGGGCGGTCGGCGGGGAAGGCGGTCGGCGACCCCGTCCGGGAGCTGATGGCCGAGTACCGCGAGCTGTGCGAGCGCGCCGTCGACCCGCTGGAGATCGCCGCCGGACTGGAGGAGGCCGGGCACGGGGCGGCCACCGCCGCGCGCTGCCGGCACGCGGACCTGTTCGCGCTGGCCGAGGAGCTGTACGCCCGGGTGCCGCGCCGGCCGCCCGAGCGGGCCTGGCCGGCCGCCGCCCGGGAGCCCTGGCAGCGGCGCTCCGCCGCCGCGCTGCGGACGGCCGCGCTGACCGCGCTGCCCTGCGC
>NZ_JBSGXP010000236.1:0-7405 GCF_053610105.1 Kitasatospora sp. NPDC054939
CGGGCCCGGGCGCAGCGGCGCCCGGGCCCGTCCGCGTGTTCCGCTGCGCCGCCACGGGTGGCGGGCGAGGATGGAGCGCCGGCAGCGACACATCCGCGAGAGCGAGGACCGACCCGCCATGAGCGAGCAGACCCCCACCCCCGACGGGACCGACGCGTACGACGTCATCGTGCTGGGCGCGGGCCCGACCGGCGAGAACGTCGCCGACCGGGCCGTCGCGGCCGGGCTGCGCACGGTGATCGTGGAGAGCGAACTGGTCGGCGGCGAGTGCTCGTACTGGGCCTGCATGCCGAGCAAGGCGCTGCTGCGGCCGGCCGCCGCGCTGGCACAGGCCCGGGCGGTGGCCGGGGCGCGGGAGGCGGTCGGCGGGGCCGGGCTGGACGCGGCGGCCGTGCTGGCCCGCCGGGACTCCTTCACCTCGCACTGGAAGGACGACGGGCAGGTGCAGTGGCTGCGCGACACCGGGATCGACCTGGTGCGCGGCCACGGCCGGCTGGCCGGCGAGCGGACCGTCGCGGTCCGGACGGCGGACGGCACCGAGCGGCGGCTGACCGCCCGGCACGCCGTCGCCGTCTGCACCGGCAGCCGGCCGGTGCTGCCGAAGGACGTGCCGGGGCTGGAGCGGGCCCGCCCGTGGACCAGCCGGGAGGCGACCGGCTCGCCCGCGGTACCGGGCCGGCTCGCGGTGGTCGGCGGCGGGGTGGTCGGCGTGGAGATGGCCGCGGCCTGGCGGGCGCTGGGCAGCGAAGTGGTGCTGCTGGTGCGCGGCGAGCGGCTGCTGCCGCGGATGGAGCCGTTCGCGGGCGAGCTGGTCGCGGAGGGCCTGCGGGCCGCCGGGGTGGAGCTGCGGGTCGGCGCCGAGGTGGTCTCGCTGGAGCGCGCCGACGGGCAGGTCGCCCTGCACCTCGCGGGCGGCGTACGGCTGGTGGCCGACGAGGTGCTGTACGCGACCGGGCGGGCGCCGCGCACCGACGCGATCGGTCTGGAGACGGTGGGCCTGGAGCCCGGCAGCTGGCTGGAGGTGGACGACAGCTGCACCGTGCGCGGCGTGGCGGGCGGGTGGCTGTACGCCGCCGGGGACGTCAACCACCGCGCCCTGCTCACCCACCAGGGGAAGTACCAGGCCCGGATCGCCGGCGCGGCGATCGCCGCCCGGGCCCGCGGGAAGGCGCTGGACACCGCCCGCTGGGGCGCGCACTCCGCCTCGGCCGACACCGCCGGGGCGCCCCAAGTGGTGTTCACCGAGCCGGAGGTGGCGGCCGTCGGACTCACCCTGGCCGCCGCCGAGCGGGCCGGCCTGCGGGTGAAGGCCGTCGACCACGACCTCGGCGCGGTCGCCGGGGCCTCGCTGTTCGGTGACGACTACCGGGGGCGGGCCCGGGTGGTGTTCGACCTGGACCGCGAACTGCTGGTCGGCGCCTGCTTCGTCGGCCCCGGGGTGGCCGAACTGCTGCACTCGGCGACCGTCGCGGTGGTCGGGGAGGTGCCGATCGGCCGGCTCTGGCACGCGGTGCCCGCCTACCCGACGATGAGCGAGGTGTGGCTGCGGCTGCTGGAGGACTGCCGCGGCTAGGGCTTGGTGCCCTGCGGTGTCCCGCGCCCGGCTCTCCCGGTGACGGCGCGCCGAGCTGTGGGCGGGCGCCCGCGGCGGGAGACTGGCCGGGGGGCCGAACCGCCGGGCGCTGGCGTCCGGCCTTGAGCGGGTGGTGTGGCACATGGGCAAGGTGTTGGTGGCCGTCGGCACCGAGAAGGGCCTCTTCCTCGGGCGCAGCGACGACCGGTTGACGTGGGAGTTCAGCGGACCGCACTTCCGCATGAACGCGGTCTACGCCGTCTCGATCGACCGCCGCGGGGGCCGGGTCCGCCTGCTGGCCGGCGCCGACAGCAGCCACTGGGGCCCGTCGGTCTGGCGCTCCGACGACCTCGGCGCGAGCTGGTTCGAGCCGCCGCAGCCGGCGATCCGCTTCCCCGAGCACACCGGCGCCTCGCTCACCCGCGTCTGGCAGCTGCAGCCGGCCGGGGAGGAGGCGCCGGGGGTGGTGTACGCGGGCACCGAGCCGGCCGCACTGTTCCGCTCGGAGGACGGCGGGGAGACCTTCGCCCTGGTCGAGTCGCTGTGGGAGCACCCGCAGCGCGCCGAATGGGGCGAGGGCTACGGCGGCCAGGGCCTGCACACCGTCCTGACCGACCCGCGCGACGCCCGGCGGCTGCTGGTCGCGGTCTCCAGCGGCGGCGTCTACCGCAGCGAGGACGGCGGCGCGAGCTGGGCGCCGTCCAACACCGGGCTGCGCGCCGAGTTCCTGCCGGAGGAGAACCAGTACCCGGAGTTCGGCCAGTGCGTCCACAAGATCGCCGCGGACGCCGCCGACCCCGACCGCCTCTACCTGCAGAACCACGGCGGTGTCTACCGCAGCGACGACGCGGGCCGCAGCTGGCAGTCGATCGCCGACGGGCTGCCCGCCGACTTCGGCTTCGCGGTCGCCGCCCACCCCGGGCGGGCCGGCACGGCCTACCTGTTCCCGCTCGGCGGGGCCGGCGACCGGATCCCGCCGGACCGCCGCTGCCGGGTCTACCGCACCGCGGACGCCGGCGGCAGCTGGCTGCCGCTCGACCGCGGCCTGCCGGACGAGGACCACTACGGCGTGGTCCTGCGCGACGCCCTGCGCACCGACGACGCCGAACCGGCCGGCCTCTACTTCGGCAACCGCAACGGCGACGTCTGGGCCAGCGCCGACGAGGGCGCGAACTGGCGGCTGCTGGTCTCCCACCTGCCGGACGTGCTCTGCGTGCGCGCCGCCGTGATCGGCTGAGCCCCGCCCACCGCCCCCGGTCGGCCCTCGTGACCGCTGACCGACCGGGGTGGGCCGGTCAGCCCCGCTCCGCCTCCCGCAGGGGCCGGAAGAACGCCCGGACGTCGTCGACCAGCAGCTCCGGGGCCTGCAGCGCGGCGAAGTGGCCGCCGGTGTCGTACGCGGTCCAGCGGGTGATCCGGTGGGAGAGCTCGGCCAGGCCGCGGACGGCGTGGTCGCCGAGGAAGTCGGCCACCGCGGTCGGGACGGCCGAGGGCGCCGGCCTGGTCCCCCAGGACTCGGCTCCGGCCTCGCGGTAGAGGCGGGCGGCGGAACCGGCGGTCGCGGTCAGCCAGAAGATCGCGGCGTTGGTGAGCACGGCGTCCCGGTCGACGGGGGTCTGGCGGGTGGCGGTCGGGTCGTGGTCGACGAACCACTCCAGGTTCCAGGCGAGCTGGCCGACCGGAGAGTCGTTGAGCGCGTAGGCGACGGTCTGCGGGCGGGTGGCCATCTGGGTCGCGTAGCCGCTGTGCCCGTACCACCACTGCTCGTTGGCCTCGGCCCGGGCGCGGTCGGCGGCGCCGAGCAGGTCCAGTTCGGCGGGGTCGGCGGCGGTGGCGGCGTCGGCCAGCGCGTTGACGTGGACGCCGATGACGTGCTCCGGTGCCACCCGGCCGAGTTCGGGCGAGAGCAGGGCGCCGAAGTCCCCGCCCTGGGCGCCGTACCGCGGGTAGCCGAGGCGCCGCATCAGCTCGGCCCAGGCCAGCGCGATCCGGCGGGTGCCCCAACCGCGTTCGCGGGTCGGCCCGGAGAAGGCGAAGCCGGGCACCGACGGCGCGACGACGTGGAACGCGTCCGCCGGATCCCCGCCGTGCGCCCGCGGGTCGGTGAGCGGGCCGAGGATGCCGAGGAAGTCGGCGACGGTGCTGGGCCAGCCGTGGGTGAGAACCAGCGGCACGGCGTCCGGCTCGGGCGAACGGACGTGCAGGAAGTGGACGTTCTGGCCGTCCACGGTGGTGGTGAACTGCGGGTGCGCGTTGAGCCGCGCCTCCTGCGCCCGCCAGTCGAAGCCGTCGGCCCAGTACCCGACGAGCTCCTTGAGGTAGGGCAGGGCCACCCCGTACTCCCAGCCGGCGTCCGGGAGTTCGTCGGGCCAGCGGGTGCGCAGGAGGCGCTCGCGCAGGTCGTCCAGGTCGGCCTGCGGGATGTCGATGCGGAAGGGTCGGATCTCGGTGCTGTCCATGACGGCGACGCTAGGAGGCATCGAGGACGCTTGATGTCCTCGTTCCGTCCTCGATGCCTCCCGGTCGGCCGACCGCACCGCCCGGCGGCGTTCAGCGGGCGGTCAGCGGCGGGTTGAGCCGGGCGAAGGCCTCCTGGCGCTCGTACGGGAAGTACGGGTACGGCGCCGGGCGGGCGCTGGCCGCGTCGAGCCGCGCCATCTGCTCCGGGGTGAGCTGCCAGCCGACCGCGCCGAGGTTCTGCCGCAGCTGGGCCTCGTCCCGGGCGCCGATGATCACGGAGGAGACGGTGGGCCGCTGGAGCAGCCAGTTGAGGGCGATCTGCGGGACGGCCCGGCCGGTCTCCTCCGCGACGGCGTCCAGGACGTCGACGACCCGGTAGAGCTGCTCCTCGTCGACCGGCGGGCCGAAGTCCGCCGTCTCGTGCAGCCGGCTGCCGGCCGGGAGCGGCTGACCGCGGCGGATCTTCCCGGTGAGCCGGCCCCAGCCGAGCGGGCTCCAGACGACGGCGCCGAGGCCCTGGTCGTGGCCGAGCGGCATCAGCTCCCACTCGTAGTCGCGGCCGATCAGCGAGTAGTAGACCTGCTGGGCGACGTACCGGGGGTGGCCGTGGCGGTCGGCGGCGGCGAGCGACTTCATGGTCTGCCAGCCGGAGAAGTTGGAGACGCCGGTGTAGCGGATCTTGCCGGCCCGGACCAGGTCGTCCAGGGTGGCGAGCACCTCCTCGACCGGGGTGGTTGCGTCGAAGGCGTGCAGCTGGAAGAGGTCGAGGTAGTCGGTGTCGAGCCGGCGCAGCGCCGAGTCGACCGCGGTGATCAGGCGCGAGCGGGAGGTGCCGGCGTCCATCGGGCCGTCGCCGACCGGCAGGCCGGCCTTGGTGGAGATGACCACCTGCTCCCGGCGGCCCTTGACCGCCGCACCGAGCACCTCCTCGGAGGCGCCGTCGGAGTAGACGTCGGCGGTGTCGAACATGGTGATGCCCGCTTCGAGGCAGATGTCGACGAGGCGGCGCGCGGCCTGCACGTCGGTGCTGCCCCAGGCTCCGAAGAGCGGCCCCCGGCCGCCGAAGGTGCCGGCCCCGAAGCTCAGCGCGGAGACCTTGAGACCGGACGCGCCCAGCTGCCTGTATTCCATGACTACCCCCAGTAGAAGACGTGTGCGCCACCTAACGGGTCTATAGTTCCGTTTGGCGCAGGACCGACAGTAGCACCTGCAGCGACCAAACGAAACTGGAGTCCCGTTATGCCGGAGCCGAGCACCCCCGCCGAGCCGACCGAGCCCACCTCCCCCACCGGACCCGGGGCCGCCGGAGCCGCTACGGCCGTCCCTGCCGAGGCCGTCCCCGCCGAACCCGGCACCGTCCGCCCCGGCGGGCGCACGGCCCGCGTCCGGGCCGCCGTCCTGCAGGCCGCCGGCGACGCCATCGCCGAGCAGGGGTTCTTCGCCACCGACCTCGCCGAGGTCGCCCGCCGCGCCGAGGTCGGCAAGACCACCGTCTACCGCCGCTGGGGCTCGATGACCGGCCTGCTCGCCGACCTGCTGGCGGACATGGCCGAGCAGTCCCTCCCCCGCACCGACACCGGCACCCTGATCGGCGACCTCACCGCCAACGCCCGGCTGGTCCGGCGCACCCTCGCCGACCCGCGGCAGGGCGCGCTCTTCCGGGCCGTCATCGCGGCGGCCACCGACAGCCAGCGGGCCGCCGAGGCCCTGCACCGCTTCTACGCCGTCCGGGTCGAGGAGTGGGCGCACTGCGTCCGGCAGGCCGCCGAACGGGGCGAGGTGCCGGCGGGCACCGATCCGCACGAGGTGGTCCGCGCGGTGTCCGCCCCCCTCTACTACCGGATGCTCACCACCCCCGGCCCGCTCACCGAGGAGGACGCCGACCGGGCCGCCGCGGCGGCGGTCGGGGCGGCCCGCGCGGGGGTCTTCGTCCGGCAGCCGTGAACCCGCGGGCGCCGTCCCGCAACCACCCGCGGGCGAACGGGCGTTCGGGCGCGGGCTATCGTCGGGCGGATGGAACCGACCACGCTGCAGCCCGTCACCCCCGAACTGCACCCGCTCGTCGAACGCCTGGCCGGCCTCTACTGGCACGACATGTCCGAGTTCCTCGGCCACCTGCCCGACGCCGAGGGCCGGTACACCTTCCGGCCGCTCCCGCGCTTCCTCCACGAGCCGGACCGCGACGCCCTGGTGATCCGGTACGGCGACCGGCCGGCGGGCTTCGCCCTCACCCGGCGGATGGCCGAGGACCCGGACGGCCGGACCTCCATCGGCGCCTTCTTCGTGGTCCGTGCCCTGCGCCGGCACGGCGTCGGCCGGCAGGCCGCACTGCAGTTGCTGCACGGCCGGCCCGGCCGCTGGGGCATCGCCTTCCAGGACGCCAACCCCGGCGCCGCCCGGTTCTGGCGCCGGATCGCCGACGAGGCGGTCGGCGCCGCCTGGCGGGAGGAGAAGCGCCCCGTGCCGGCGACCGCACCGGCCGGCACCCCGCCGGACACCTGGATCCTGCTGGACACCTCCGGCGTTCGAGCCGCAGTCGAACGATCCTGATCCCACGCCAACTGCACGGCTCCCGGGGAGATCCCGGACCGCCCTATACTCCCCCTGCTCGACCGACGAGCCGAACTGGGGGGACGCACTGATGGCGGAGGGGTACACGGGAACGCCGCTCGTACTGGCCGTGCCGGCCGTGGGCGGTCTGGCACTGGCCGTACGACTGGTGGCCATTCCGCTGCTGGTGCGCGCCCAGCAGGCCGTCCGGGAGCGGGCGCTGGCGGCGCGCGGCGGGCCACCCGCACCACCGATCGGCCTGGCGGCGGCCTTCGGCGACCTGCTGGCCGGCCTGGCCACCGGGGCCGGGCTGCTCTGGCTGCTGGCCTACAGCGACAACTTCGGCTTCTACCGGCTGCTGGCGACGATCCTCCCGAGCGACGGGTTCTCCCTCGGCAGCCTGCTGGGGCTGCACGCCGCCCACTTCTACATCGACGTGGCCGAGTACCTCGTCCCGGCCGTCGCGGCGCTGGTGGCGTGGCTGCTGCTCTGGGTCCTGACGCAGCGCAAGCTGCTCACCGCCGGCATGCCCGAGGGCTTCCGGCCGTCGCCCGGCGCGTGGGTCCGGGTCGCCGCAGGGGGGCTCCTGCGGCTGGCGCTCGGCCTGCTGGCGCTGCCGATCGGGCTGGTCATCGGCGCACTGCTGTTCCAGGTCGTCGCGGTCGTCACCGCCGGGCGGCCGCGCACCGCGCTCACGCCCCCGCCGGTACCGCCGCAGCCGTACGCGCCGCCGATCGGGCAGCCCTGGCCGTACGCCGCCCAGGCCCCGCACGCGCAGCCCGCTCCTTCGCCGCAGCCCCACCCCGCGCCCCAGGGTGCGCC
>NZ_JBSGXP010000237.1:0-7152 GCF_053610105.1 Kitasatospora sp. NPDC054939
CCACCTGGCTAGTATCCACCACGTGCCCACCCTACCCGCCCGGATCTGGCAGTTCTTATCCCGACCGGGCCCGGCCCCCGACCGCACCCCGGTCGGGGGCCGGGGCCGTTCGCCGCGGGGGACGCGGGCCGTCCGGCGAATGTGCCGAACACCGCAGGAAACCCGGGCCCGCACGGTTTCGGCATCCCGCCCGGATGCGTCAGACTGGTGTCCCGTGAGTGACTCCCCGCTGAACCCTGCGCCGATAGCCCGTGCCCGCGTGGTCCTGCTGTCCGGACCCTCCGGATCGGGGAAGTCCTCGCTCGCCGAGCGCAGCGGACTGCCCGTCCTCCAGCTCGACGACTTCTACAAGGACGGGGACGACCCCACCCTGCCGCGGCTGCCCGACGGCGCGGTCGACTGGGACTCCCCGCTCTCCTGGCACCGCGAGCAGGCCCTCGCCGCCATCCGCAGCCTCCACGAGCACGGCCGCGCCGACGTCCCGGTCTACTCGATCCCCGACAACGGCCGCATCGCCACCCGCGCGTTCGACCTGGCCGGCGCCCCCGCGTTCATCGCCGAGGGCATCTTCGCCGCCGAGATCACCGGCCAGTGCGCCACCGAGGGCCTGCTCGGCGACGCCATCTGCCTGCGCAACCGCCCCACCACCACGGCGTGGCGCCGACTGCGCCGGGACGTCCGGGAGGGCCGCAAGTCGCTGCCCGTACTGCTCCGCCGGGGCTGGCGCCTGATGCGCGCCGAACGCGGCATCGTCGGCCGCCAGGTCGGGCTGGGCGCCCACCCCTGCGCGGGCCCCGAGGCCGCCCGCCGGATCCGCGCCGCCGCCGGCACCCGCGAGCTGTCCTCGGTCTGAACCTCGGTCCCGGGCCCCGGGCGGGCCGCCGCCGGAAACGCGAAGGGGCGGCGGGCCCGGTGCTTCTCCCCCCGCACCGGGCCCGCCGCTCCTCACCTGCCGGACGGCCGCCGGACTCCCCCGGTGGCCTTCGCTCCCCCGAGCCCGGGCCACCCCGTCCGTAACCGTCCCACCCGTCCCCCGACGGGAGTCCTGTCAGTCCCCTGGTCCCCGTTCCGTCCCCTCGTCCCGTCCCTTCCCCGTGGTCTTCCGTGCCCGGGCCGCGATGCCCCCGGCCCGGGTCCGTGTGCCGTGCTCAGGCGACCAGCTCGCCGAACGCGTGGGCGGTGTCGCCGTTGCGGTTCAGGTGCTCGTCGTCGCGCAGCCGGCGCAGGGCGCGCCAGATGCTGCTCTTGACCGTGCCGACGCTGATGCCCAGCACATCGGCGATCTCCGGGTCGGTCTTGCCCTCGTAGTAGCGCAGCACCAGCATCGTCCGCTGGTTCTCCGGCAGCTTGGCCAGCGCCTGCCACAGCACGGCCCGCAGCTCGGTGCCGCCCATCGCGTCGCTGTCGCCGACCGTCTCCGGCAGCTCCTCGGTCGGGTACTCGTTGACCTTGCGGCGCCGCCAGGCGGAGATGTGCAGATTGGTCATGGTGCGGCGGAGGTAGCCCCCCACCGCGGCCTTGTCGGTGATCCGGCCCCAGGCCCGGTAGGTGCTGAAGAGCGCGCTCTGCAGCAGGTCCTCGGCCTCATAGCGGTCACCGGTGAGGTGGTACGCCGTGGCGTACAGGGAAGCGCGGCGCTCGCGCACGTACGCGGTGAACTCCTTGGTGTGGTCCTCCGCTACGGCCGAGTGCTCCCCCTGCGCCCCTCCCTGCCCGCCGTCGACGGCACGACCCGCCGCGGGGGACACCCGCAGCAGCGTCGCACCTGCGGCCTCGCGGCCGGCCGACTCCCCCGAGCCGACCCTCCGCAGGCCCCCGGCCCCGATCTCCCCGCGAGCCGCCGGCCCCCCGGCGACTCCCGTTCCCCCAGTACCCCCCAGGGCGTCCTTGCTCCCGACGCGGACGGGGAGGATCCCCCGCAGCGTCAAGGTGTCGCCGGAGTCGACCGCACTCCCCATGCGGCCGATCCCGAACACCTCCCCCTGCCTGCTGCCGCCGCTCACCCGGCGAGCCGCAGTGTTTCCACCGGTGCTGTGTGCGCACCCCCGTACGACCACGGCACCGGAGGTCTCGTCGGTCCTGACCTCGTACCGGGTCCGGTGGGCAGCGGCTGACGAACGCGCGTTGCGGACAGCCGGGTTGCTCCGGGTCTGAAGCGTTGCGTTCATCGTGCGCCCCCTTGTTCGGTACGAGCGGTTCCCGTAGCCGCCGATCAGCCGGCCGGTTGGCCCGCTGTCCTGCGGCGACATGGAAAATCCTGCCCGCCGGTTGTGATGGCGCTGTCCGCCGACTGTCACAGGGGTGTCACAGGGCCGGGCCTTTCGTCCCGCACCCCTCCCGCCGTACCGGACGCGGGGAGTCCGCCGCCCGGTTCCCGCCCGGAACAGGCGCGTTCCGCAGGGGTGCGGACCCGGGTCCGCCGCCGCCCGTGCACGGTTCGCGGCACCTCCCCGACGCCTCCTTCGCCCCCGCACCGCGCCCGCCTCCCGACCGTCCACCCGGGAGGGGGGTGATTCGCCGGGCGGCGTGGGCCAGAATGAGGCCGTGCCTTTCCTCCTTCTGATCGAGGACGACGACGCCATCCGCACCGGCCTCGAACTCGCCCTCACCCGCCAGGGCCACCGCGTGGCCACCGCCGCCTCCGGCGAGGACGGTCTGAAACTCTTCAAGGAGCAGCGGCCGGACCTGATCGTGCTGGACGTCATGCTGCCCGGGATCGACGGCTTCGAGGTCTGCCGCCGCATCCGCCGCACCGACCAGCTGCCGATCATCCTGCTCACCGCGCGCTCCGACGACATCGACGTCGTCGTCGGCCTGGAGTCCGGCGCGGACGACTACGTGGTCAAGCCCGTGCAGCCGCGCGTCCTGGACGCCCGCATCCGGGCCGTCCTGCGCCGCGGCGAGCGCGAGAGCTCCGACTCGTCCGTCTACGGCACGGTGGTGATCGACCGCGCCGCGATGACGGTCACCAAGGACGGCAACGACCTCCAGCTCACCCCGACCGAACTGCGCCTGCTGCTGGAGCTGAGCCGCCGCCCCGGTCAGGCCCTCTCCCGCCAGCAACTGCTGCGCCTGGTCTGGGAGCACGACTACCTGGGCGACTCCCGCCTGGTCGACGCGTGCGTCCAGCGGCTGCGCGCCAAGGTCGAGGACGTCCCGTCCGCACCGACGCTGATCCGCACCGTGCGCGGGGTCGGCTACCGGCTCGACCCGCCGGCCTGACCGGTACCGCCCTCATCTCCTCTAGCGACAGGCTCCAGTGACTGACCACCAGACGACGACCCGGTTCTCCTCGGGCCCGTGGCGCCGCCTGCGCTCACTGCGGGTGCGGCTCATCGCGGTGTTCGCCGCCGTCGCGCTGCTCACCGCCGTCTCGGCCTCCGGCATCGCGTACTGGCTCAACCGGGACGCGGTGCTCAAGCGCGCCCAGGACACCGCGCTCAACGACTTCCGGGTGTCGCTGACCCGCAACGTCTCCGCGCTGCCGCTGAACGCCACCTGCGAGGAACTGCGCCTGCTGGCCGACTCGGTGGCGAGCTCCGGCCTGAGCTACGACGTCGTCGTGGTCGACGGCGCCCGCCCGGAGTGCGTCGCCTCCTCGGACCCCGGGCGGTACACGCTCACCGAGGTGCCGGCCGCCCTGCAGACGACGGTCGCCCGCGAACGGCAGGTCACCGAGAACAACCCGTACGCGTACCACCTGTACTGGCAACGCCAGAACCTGGAGGGCCGCCCGTTCGTGATCGGCGGCACCAAGGTCGTACCGACCGGGCCGACGGCGTACATGTTCAAGTCGCTGGACAACGAGCGGGCCGACCTCAACACCCTCGGCTGGTCGCTCGCCATCGCCACCCTGCTGGCGCTGATCGGCTCGGCCCTGCTCGCACAGGCCGCCTCGGCGACCGTCCTGCGCCCGGTCAAGCGCCTCGGCGAAGCCGCCCGGCGGCTCGGCGAGGGCCACCTCGACACCCGGCTGGAGGTCGACGGCTCCGACGAACTCGCCGACCTGGCCCGGACCTTCAACCGCACCGCGGAGTCCCTGCACGAGCAGGTCGAGGAGTTGAGCGCGCGCGAGGCGCAGAGCCGCCGCTTCGTCGCCGACATGTCGCACGAACTGCGCACGCCGCTGACCGCGATGACCGCCGTCACGGACATCCTGGAGGACGAGGCCGAATCGCTCGACCCGATGATCGAGCCGGCCGTCCGGCTCGTGGTCAGCGAGACCCGGCGGCTGTCCGACCTGGTGGAGAACCTGATGGAGGTGACCCGCTTCGACGCCGGCACCGCCAAGCTGGTCGCCGACGAGGTCGACATCGCCGACCTGATCATGTCCTGCATCGACGGCCGGGCCTGGTACGACGCCGTCGAGGTGGACGCCCCGCGCGGCATCCGGGCCGTCGTCGACCCGCGCCGGCTGGACGTCGTCTTCGCCAACCTCATCGGCAACGCGCTCAAGCACGGCGGCTCCCCGGTCCGGGTCCGGGTGCGGGAGACCGGGCAGTCGGTGGTCGTCGAGGTCTCCGACAGCGGTCCCGGCATCCCCGAGGACGTGCTGCCGCACGTCTTCGACCGCTTCTACAAGGCCGACAAGGGCCGGGCCCGGTCGGAGGGCAGCGGGCTGGGGCTGTCGATCGCGATGGCCAACGCCCAGATCCACGGGGGGACCATCACGGCGGCCAACGGGGAGGTGGGCGCGGCCTTCACGCTGACCCTGCCGCACACCCCGCCGCCCCCGCCCAGCACCGAAAGCTCCCCGAAGGACGCGTCCCAGTGACCCCCCGCCGTCTCGCCGCCCTCGCACCCCTCGCCCTGTGCGCCGTCCTCGCCGTCGGCTGCGGCATCCGCCCCACCGCCGTCCCGGTGGACGCCGGCGCCCCCGCCAGCCGTACGGCCTGCCCGACACCCGTGCAGATACCGTCCGCGATCCCCACGCCGATGCCGACGCCGGCCGCGCCGACGGTGATGTCCGGGGTGCCCAAGCCGGCGCCGGGCAACGCGTTCACCGCCGTGCCCAGCCGCAGCCCGTCCGCGCCGGCGGCCGGCTCGCCGACCGCCCAGGCGCCCGCGCCGTCGGGCCCGGGTGCCCCGGGGGGCGGCGCCGGGGGCACGGCGGGCACCGGGAGCCCGGGGGGCGCCGGGGGCACCGGAGGCACCGCGGGCGCGGCACCGTCCGGCACCCCGTCGGCCACCCCCACCTGCCGCTGACGGCCGCCCGGCGCGTACCGGAATGTTCACGCCCCAGGTGGGAACCGCCGCACAACCGGCTCGCGTCCTCCCCGGCGTGCAGACCGAGACCGAGCCGGCAACGGCCGTGTACCGCCGCCACCGCAAGCTCCGGCTGGCGGGGGTGGCCGGTCTCGCCGTCCACCTGCTGCTGGCCGGCTGGCTGGTCCTGCGGCCCCTCCCGGTCGACTGGGTGTACGACGCGAACCTGCGGCCGCTGGCCTCGCTCGGCTCCTCCAGCTGGTGGCAGGTCATCGGCGAACTGCTCGTCCTCGCCCCGCTCGGCGTGCTCCTGCCGATGGCCGGGGGGCGGGTCCGGGCGTCCTGGCTGCCGTCCTTCCTCCGGACGACCGGCGTGGCCGCACTGCTCGCCACCGGACTGGAGTTCCTGTCCTCCTGGACCCCGGGGCACGTGCTCAACGTCGACCACATACTGCTCGCGGTCATCGGCGTCGCCGCCGCCCACCTCGCCGTCGTCCCGGCCTCCCGGCACCTGCTGCGCTCGCCGCAGCGCCGGCCCCGGCTGCCGCAGGCGCCGCAGGTCACCGTCCCGTCCGGTGCCGCCCGCACCCCCGTGTACGCGGAGCCGGCCTCCCGCGCACGGTGACCGGTCGGAGGGCCGGCTAGCGGTCCGTCGTACGGACCCGGCCGCCGACCTCGATCAGCCCGCCGCCCGACCGGCGGGTCGCGAGCTGCGAACCGCGCCCCTGGGTGATCAGCAGGTCGCGGTCCAGCTCGGCCGTCAGCAGGAGCGCCGCCGCACCCGTCGCCTCGTCCTCGTCGATGCCGTCCCCGCGCCCCGGGAACGCCCGCGCCCGAACCCGTCCGGCGCCCTCGTCCTCCCACGCCCAGGCGTACACCCACGCGCCGGGCGGCGGGACCTCCAGCGCCGCCACCTCGGCCGCCGAGCCGTACCGGCGCAGCGTACGGGGCGGAGCCCAGTCGGCCCGCGCGGCGATCCAGGTGAACCCGTCACCGCCGCTCCGGGCGCCCACCACCCCGGCCCGGGTCACCAACTGCGGCAAGCCGAGCAACCGGGCCACCCCCACGCACGGGTGCCCGGCGAACGGCAGCCGCAGCGCCGGCGTCCAGATGTCGATCACCCCGGCGGCGGCGTCGTCCACGAACACCGTCTCGCTGAAGCCCAACCGGGCGGCGAGCGCCTGCCGTTCGGCATCCGAGGGCAGCGAACCGCCGTCCCGGACGACACCCAGTGCGTTGCCGTACTCGCCGTCCGGCCCGCAGAAGACGTGAACCACCTCGTAGTCGGTCATCCGGCAAGCCAACCACGGGAGGCCCGGGAGGGGTTCCCATCCACCACACCGACATCCGGCACCCCGGCCGGCCCCCGCACGACACCCTCGCACCCGTGAACGCGTACCTCCCCCACGCCGCCGCCGACTCGCCCTCTCCTGAGTCCGTCCGCCAACGCACAGGGCCCCGGGACTCGCACGACGGCCGCCCGGTTCCCGGGGGCGGCGGATTCCGGGGGTGACCCCGAGGGGAACCCCGAGACGGGGGTCCGTCCAGCCGGGGAGGGAGCCGGGGTCGGGATCGGCATTGCGGCCGAGGAATCGGGCGGCGGCGGGGACCAGTATGGAAGTACGCCCGCCGGAGAGACCGGGAACGAACGGAGCGCCGCAGCAAGCAGAGGGAGTACCGCCATGAGCCGCCTCGCCCGCCCCCGTCACAACCGAGTCATCGCCGGTGTCTGCGCCGGGATCGCCGAGCGTTTCGGGCTGACGCCGTGGACCGTCCGGCTGATCTTCCTCGCGTCCTGCCTGCTGCCGGGTCCACAGTTCCTGATCTACCTGGCACTCTGGCTGTTCCTGCCGCAGGAGCCGTAGCCGAAGGAGCCGTTGCCGCACGGCCTGCGACCACCCGCGCAGGCGGAACGGGCCGGCCGCCCGGGGGTGTGTTCCCCCGGGC